>NZ_JBTVWW010000029.1:0-38031 GCF_054819825.1 Desulfocurvus sp. DL1XJH-121 | reverse complement strand
AAGCCGGAGAAGCACAAGGAAAAGGCGGCCGAGGCGGCCGCCTAGAAATCACCCCGCCAGGGGCGGCAGTGTCAGGTAAATACTATCTCTGTACAATCTACTCCTGCGACGCTTGACCTGTCTCGGGTGCCGTTGCCCCTATCATGCGATTTTCAATTATTTCAAGTTCATTTTTTTTCTTTTCTTCCGCCTCAAGCATCCGTTTTTCACAATCTTCCGATGAATAACCAACAGAATTATTCTCTTCTTTTTCCTTGGCGCACTGTTTGTTAATTCTACTGATTATATCATTCCATTTTTTTTCTACGCTGCTTTTCCGATTATTATACCATTCATTTTTTTCGTATTGAGAAGGAAAAACTTTAGGATCTAAAATAATACTCACGCGTGATGGAAATTTTTGACCGGCGCCCCTTGCAACATCAATTACGCCACCTATGATTCCACCAAATATTATATTTCCAAATATCCACCCATCCATTTTTGTGTCAATTTCTTGCGTTGTCGTATAATATCCATCTGTTTTGCAAGCAATTATAATTGGTGCAGCTTCTGATGGTAAAGATATACTTCCTGGAGCAGTTATCTTTCGAACAAAATCTTGACCATGTAATTCACACCTGACATTTTCAGGGTCCGTTTCAATATAGGTTACAGACTTATTATCACTTACAACACTTGCACACCCACTCAAAACAACCAAGAACAACAATAAAAACACAGCCAAGTATTTCATCGCCCCCCCGGACCAACTGCCAAAAACAGATTTAAATTCAAGAATTCTCCCTCTTTTATCATCTTCGTGACTAATACCAATCGTTGCCCGTTACAATCGATAATTACGAAAAGAGCTTCCCCTGTGCCCAAGGAAGCATCCAGATTTGAGCCCTTCAACTCAAGCAACAACAAAATAACGGCACAGGACAACGGCGATGGCCACTTAAGCGCCATGGCCTCTCCCGGAAATGCCCCCATACCCCCCCCTAAAACTCACCAAAAAGGGCTTCAGCCACGGCTGAAGCCCTTAAATGTTCCTGAGTGCCCCGCAGCCCCTACCCCTGGGTCACGCAGGACCTCCGGACCATGGATTCGGGCGAAAGGATGCGTTCGAGGTCCTCCTTGCTGAGGAGGTTCTTCTGCAGCACCAGGTCGTAGATGGACGCACCGCTCTCCAGGGCCTCCTTGGCGATGGCCGAGGCCTGCTCGTAGCCCAGCACCGGGTTCAGGGCCGTGACCAGACCGATGCTCGACTCCACCTGCGCGCGGCAGACGTCGCGGTTGGCGGTGATGCCGACGATGCATTTCTCCTTCAGGGTCAGGCAGGCCCGCTTCAGCAGCCGGATGGAGTTCAGCAGGTTGTAGGCCATGATCGGCTCCATGACGTTCAGCTCGAGCTGGCCGTTCTCCGAGGCCATGGTGATGGTGAAGTCCGTGCCCGCCACTTGGTAGGCGATCTGGTTGACCACCTCGGGGATGACCGGATTGACCTTGCCCGGCATGATGGACGAGCCCGGCTGCACCTTGGGCAGGTTGATCTCGTTGATCCCGGCGCGCGGCCCGGAGGAGAGCAAACGCAGGTCGTTGCAGATCTTGGACAGCTTGAGGGCGAAGCGCTTGAGCACGCCCGAGGCCTGCACATAGGCCCCGGTGTCCCAGGTGGCCTCCACCAGGTTCGGCGAGGTGACCAGGGGAATCCCGGTCAGGTCCCTGAGGATTCCGGTCACCAGGGGGCAATACGCCTCGGGCGCGTTCAGGCCCGTGCCGATGGCCGTGGCCCCCATGTTGATCTCGTCCACCAGCTTGAAGGAATCGGCGATGCGCTCCATGTCCTCGCGGATGGTGGTGGCGTAGGCCAGGAACTCCAGGCCCAGGGTCATGGGCACCGCGTCCTGCAGCTGGGTGCGCCCCATCTTGAGCACGTCCTGGAACTCCTCGCCCTTGGCCGCCAGGCTGTCCGCCAGGACCTCCATGCAGGCCATGAGCTTCCTGAACTGCATGTCCAGGGAGATGCGGATGGCCGTGGGGTACACGTCGTTGGTGGACTGGGACTGGTTGACGTGGTTGTTGGGGTGGCAGAACCGATACTCGCCCTTGCGCCTGCCCAGCAGCTCCAGGGCCCGGTTGGCGATGACCTCGTTGGCGTTCATGTTGGACGAGGTGCCCGCGCCGCCCTGGATGACGTCGACCACGAAATGCTCATGCAGTTCGCCGCCGATGATCTCGTCGCAGGCCGTGCAGACGGCCTCGCAGATGGGGCCGGGGAGCAGGCCCAGCTCGTTGTTGGCCAGGGCCGCGGCCTTTTTCACGTAGGCCAGGGCCGCGACAAAGTCGGGGAAGGTCGAGATGGGGATTCCGGTTATCTGAAAGTTCTCCACGGCCCTCAGTGTCTGGATTCCGTAGTAGCTGTCCGCGGGTAGTTCACGTTCGCCGAGCAGGTCGTGTTCCGTACGCATCTGTTGCATGGTCATGCCTTGCCGTATGAAAGGGTTGATAGGGGGAGGGTCCTTTGGTCACAAAGGTGGGGGAAATCAGGGGAGAAACGGGTCCCGGAGGGCCTGGTACAAGAGCTCCGCGCCCGCCAGGAAGTCCTCGGTGTCCATGGCCTCGTCGGGGTTGTGCGAGCCGTTCCGGTTCCTGACGAAGATCATGGCCGAGGGGACGCCCGCGCCCGCGAAGACCGCCGCGTCGTGCCCCGCGCCGCTGGGCATGGTCTCCGGTGGCAGGCCCAGCGCCCGCGCCTTGTCCAGCAGGCGGGCGACCCACTCCTGGCTGATCGCGGCCGGGGCCGTGTACAGTCTGTCGTCGAATACGAAACGCACGCCCCGGGCCTGCTCCACGGCGTCGCATTGCTCGCGCAGTATCTCGTAAAAGGCCTCCAGGTCGGCGGTGCGCTGGCTGCGGATGTCGATGCTGAACGAGAACTCGCCGGGGATCCTGGTGAGTGCGTGCCTGTCCGCCGGGGTGCCGGCCATGCCCGAGGTGACCACGAGATCGAGGCCCTTTTCCAGACAGGCCCGCCACTGCACATCCAGGGCGCAGAGCAGTTCGGCCGCGGCGAACACGGCGTCCTTGCGCAGCTCCCGGGGCACGGCCCCGGAATGGCCCGCCTCGCCCAGGCATTGGATGCTGCGGTGGCGCAGCGCGCCCCGTATGCCCGTGACCACGGCCACGGGCCGCTCCCGCGCCACGAGCACGGGCCCCTGCTCGATGTGCAACTCCAGATAGGCCCCGATGGCCGCCGGATCGACAAGGGGCAGCCCCCGGGCGATGCGCTCCACGTCCGCCCCCGCGCGCGCCAGGGCCTCGCGCAAGGCGCCCCGGCCCGAACGATGCGCGGCCTCCAGGTCGCTTGCGGACAGCCGCCCCAGCATGGCGCTGGAACCGATGTACGGCTTGCCGAACCAGGCGCTCTCCTCGCAGCGGAAGGCGAACACGCGGATATCCTGCGCGGGCGTGAAGCCCTCGCGGCGCATCCGGGCCAGACACAGCGCCCCGGCCACCACCCCGGCCGCGCCGTCGAAATTGCCGCCCTGGGGCACGCTGTCCAGATGCGAACCGCAGGACAGGCAGGGCGCGTCCCCGTCCGCACCGGGCAGGGTCAGCACCAGGTTCGCGGCCCGGTCCACGGCCGCCTCCAGGCCGTTTTCCCGGGCATAGGCCGCGATCACGTCCAGGGCCGCCTGCTCGCCCTGCCCGTAGGCCTCGCGGGTGACGCCCACGTCCCCGGCGGAGCCCTCGGCCAGGGCCGCGAACAGCTGCTCGGCCTCGTCCCGCATCCCGGGGAACGACGGAAACACTGCGTCTGAGGCGTTCATGGGTATTGCCTTCGGATGGGGACGGGCTAGCGGCCGGAACCCAGGACGTCCAGGACCATGGCCGCGAGAAACTCCACGCCCGGCACCAGACAGGCCTCGTCAAAGTCGAAATACGAGTTGTGGTGCCCGGCGGCCAATTCCGCGCCCAGGAAGAAGTAGGAGCCCTGGCCCCCGCGCTCCTGGACCGCGCTCATCATGTGCGCGAAGTCGTCGCTGCCGCCCATGGTCACGATGTCGCTCATGCGCTCGTTGTCGAAGTACGCGATGCCTTCGGCCACGGCCCGGATGCGCCGCGCCATGGAGGGGTCGGAGGCCCCGCTCTTGGTCTTGCCCATGAGGGTGATGTCGTAGTCCACGTCGTACATGGCGGCCGCCCCGGCCACGACCTGTTGGGCGCGCTCGAACATGAAGGCGTCGATCTGTGAGGTCACGCCCCTGGTTTCGGCCTTGATCAGGCCGTTGGGCGGGATCACGTTGCGGCCCTGGCCCGCGTCGAGCCTGCCCACGGTGATGCGCGACGCGCCCTGGCTGTGGCGGGTGATGGCGTGCAGGTTCAGGGCGGCGCAGGCCGCGGCCAGCAGGGCGTTCTTGCCCTCCTCGGGCGCGCCGCCCGCGTGGGCCGAGACGCCCGTGAAACGCGCGTCGAACTTGGTGGTGGCCAGGAATTTCTCGGCCCCGCAGATGAACTGCCCGGTCTCCTTGGCCAGAAAGCCGATGTGCCCGCCCAGGATGACGTCCACGTCGTCGAGGATGCCCGCGTCGGTCATGGGCCCGGCCCCGCGCACGCCCTCCTCGGCTGGCTGGAAGATAAGCCGCACCGTGCCCTTGAACTCGTTCTTCAGCCCGACGAGGAGTTCGGCCAGGCCCAGGCCCAGGGCGGCGTGCCCGTCGTGGCCGCAGGCGTGCATCACGTTCGGATGCCTGGAGGCGAAGCCCTCCTTGCAGGGGCGGTGGCCCTGGTCCTCGGCCTCGCCCACGTCGTTGGCGTCGATGTCGAAGCGCAGGGCCAGCACCGGCCCCTCGCCGCAGGCGAGGTCCGCGCAGACCCCGGTCAGGCCGCCCGCCATTCGAGCCACCAGGTCCGCATCGGCCCCTTCGGCCACGGCCCGCTCCATGTGCGCCGCGAGCTCGCTGGCGCACGGGACGCCCATCATGCTGTCCTTGTTGATGATGTCAGCGCCAAGACGAATCCGGTAGCCAAGCTCCCCGAGCTTCTTGGCGATGAGCGCCGAGGTGCGGAATTCCGTCCAGCCGGATTCGGGGTAGGCATGAAAATCGCGCCTGTATTCAATGAGCTTCGGTCCAAGCGCCGCGGCGAGTTCGTGTATGTCGAATCCCATGGATGACTCCGGTTGCAAGCAAACGTTCAAATGGCGAAAAAGGCCGTGGCCAGGGCCGCGGCCATACCCAGGGCGTTTCTCTTGGCCAACTCCAGCGGATTGACCTTGGCGATGGCCGAGCAGACGATGACCACCGCGGAAAACGGGGACATGGTCCTGCCCAGCGCCCCGGCCACGGCCGCCATGCTGCCCATGTCGATGGTCTCCATGCCGTAGAGATGGGCGTGCGGAGCCACGGCCTCGCAGAACACGAAGGCCGCGGAATCGCCCGACCCGACCATCACGCCCATGACGAACGGCCCGAGCAGCCCGGCGATCTGGGCGATCTTGGGCGTTGCGGCCGACCAGGTGATGAAGAAGGTGACCAGGCCGATGGATTTCATGCCCTGCACGAACACGGCCACGGAGATGATCAGCCCCATGGCGTGCCCGTAGGCCGCGCCCAGGCCGTCGAAGAAGCGCTGCACGATCCTGGCCGGGGACGTGCCCGTGACCACAATGGCCAAGAGCGTGCCCACGAGCATGGACTGGGCGACGCCCAGCTGCAGGGAGGGCACCAGGTCGCCGGCCCCGAGCACGAGCATGACCATGGGCACGAAGGGAATCAGGGCGAACACCGGGTTGGCCCTCTTCAGCGGCGGGACCGCGGCGGGGGCGACGTCCGTTGCGCCAGCGGCAGCGGCGGCAGCGGCGTCAGCAGGATCAGCGGAGACGTCGGGGGCGTAGTCCCTGTACTCCTTGCTGCGCCAGGCGAGGACGCTCAGGCACAGCGCCGCCACCGCTATGGACAGCAGAACGGCCAGGGCCTGGGTCTGGACCACGACCTGGGGCGTCACCCCCGCGATCTTGGCCACAAAGGAGTTGTTGTGCAGCCCGGGGTTGAGCAGGCTGCCGAAGGTGCCCGCGGCCAGGGCCGCAGCCGCGAGGGCGGGATGGACCCCGGCCCCCACGAGCAGCGGAATGACCACGATGCCCACGGCCGCGGCCGTGTTCGCAGCGCTGAGCAGAACCGAGTTGAAGGCGAACGAGGCCACGGTCACGGCCGGGATGACGGCCAGGCCGAGGCTTTTCAGCCTGCGGCAGGCGAAGGCCTCCAGATGCCGCATGCACCCGGTCTCCTGGATCACGAACCCAAAGCCGACGGCCGAACAGACAGCCTGCACCAGGCTGTCCGTGGCCATCTTGTTGGCGAATTCGTCCAGTGTCGTCAGCGGATCGAGGGCTATGCCCGCCATGAGCATTCCCGAGGCGAGCAGGACCATCTTCATGTCGTACTGTCGCCACAGGAAATAGCAGGTCACACCGACGATCACGACACCGATGACGATATTCATTTACCCGAGGTCCTTGCTAAGGTTCCCATCCCTCTTCGAACGGGGGTCTACCCCGCTTCAGCTTGCGTCCGCAACCTGCTTTTAGAACATGTTGTTGGGCAAGAACAAGGCGATCTGAGGCCAAAGGAACAGAATCACTATCACGATGACGTCGCAGATGATGAACGGAATCACCCCGCTGAAGACCTGTTCCACCCGGCTGTCCGTGACTCCGGCCAGGGCGAAGGCGTTGATGCCCACGGGCGGCGTGATCCCCGCGATCTCGTTCAGCTTCATGGCGATGACGCAAATCCAGATGGGATCGTAGCCCAGGCTGACCAGCACCGGGAAAATGATGGGCAGGGTCAGGGCGAACACCGCAGCCTGGTAGACCACCATGCCCAGGAGGAACCAGACCACCAGCACGCAGGCCAGCACGACGTGCCGGTGCACGTCCCAGGAGGCCAGGAAGTTGGCTAGGTCCGTGGGAATGCGCGTCATGGTCAGGAAGCGGCTGAAATACATGGCGGCGATGATGATGAAGAACAGCATGGCCGTGGTGCGCGCGGTCTCGCGCAGGGAGCTGCGGATGGGCTCCACCTTGCGCAGCTTGCCGTAGATCAGGCCGAAGATCAGCGCGCCCAGGGCGCCCACCGCGCCTGCCTCGTTGGCAGTGAAGATGCCCGTGTAGATGCCGCCGATGACCAGGGACGCGAGCAGGAAGATGGGCCAGAGCATGACGAAGGCCTTGGCCCTGTCCCTGGGCTTGACCTTCAACTCGTCGGGGTGGATGGGCGCGAGATGGGGGAACATCTTGGCCCGCAAATACATGCACGCCGCGTAGACGAAAGCGGTGAGGATGCCCGGGAAGATGCCCGCCAGGAACAGCTTGCCCACGGACTGCTCGGTGAAGATGGCGAAGAGGATGAACATGCCGCTGGGCGGGATCATGCAGGCGAAGCTGCCGGAACAGGCGATGGCGCCCAGGGAATAGCTCGTGTCGTACTTGTAGCGCTTCATCTCCGGGTAGGCCAGGCGGCCGAAGATCGTGGCCGTGGCGATGGTCGAGCCGCAGATGGAGGCGAACACGGCGCAGCCGAAGGACGTGGCGATGGCCAGGGCCCCGGGAATGCGCGCACAAATCTTGTGCACGTTGGAATACGCCAGCTCCGCGAACCCGCCCCGGGAGGCGAAAGCGCCCATCAGGATGAACAGCGGCAGCACGCAAAACGTCGGCGAGGCGATGGCGTTGTACAGGGTCTCCCCGAGCAGGGACATGGCCGCGTTGAAGTTGATGAGCACGGTCAGACCGATGAGACCCACCAGAATGAAGTCCACGCCCATGTGCAAACCGCAGAAGAGCAGCAAGAGGAGGGCGGCGATCCCCATGGCTCCTATCAATGTGAAGTCCATTAAAACTCTCTCTCCAGTCTAAAATATGTCTGCAGCGGATGCGAACAGGGGCCGCAAGACCACAAGCCCGCTACACGGGCTTCTTGATCTCTTCGTACAGGTTGGCGACCAGTTGCAGGGTGTAGACGATCATCCCGATGGCCATGACGAACTTCACCGGATACAGGACGTAGGCAACGGCCCCGGCGATGCTCTCGTCGTCCACGAACGAGGCCCAGGCGTTGTCGCACATGGCGTAGGTGGCGATACCGATGGTGGCGATGGCCACGAGATAGGTGGCGATCATGGCCAGTTTCTGTCCCTTGGGGGGCAGCTTTTCCACCAGGGATTCCACGCGCACGTGGTTGCGAAGCATCTCGCAGTTCCCCAGGCCCGCGTAGACCGTGCCGATCATGACGAACATCGCCAGCTCCGCGACGCCTATGACCGGCGTGCTGTAGGTGCGGCAGACCACGTCCACGATGAGCAGGATCATGACCACGCTGAGCATCCAGCCGCAGATTTCCGCGCAAATTTTGTTGATGAACCGTAGCGTCCGAATCAAAGCCGTTTCTCCTTCAAAGAGCGGCGGCGCCCGGCGGGCGCCGCCGCGAATCGTTTTCTAGCGCTCTTTGGCCAGGTATCCGTCGTTGATCTTGAAAACGGCTTCCAGAATCTTCCGGGGATTCTCGGCGCCCTTCTCCTCGACCTCCTTGAGCCAGGTGGCCTGGTTCTCCTTGTTGGTCGGCAGGGCGTTCCACTTGGCCATGTCGGCCTTGGAGGCGAAGGTGAACTTCGCGCCCTTGGCGCTCATCTTGTCGATCTCTTCCTGCAGGGTCTGCGGGTAGTACTCGGTGAAGCGCTTGACCGCGTTCTCGTTGGCCTGGGCGAAGACGGCCTTCAGGTCGTCGGGCAGGGCCTGGAACTTCTTCTCGTTCATGGTGATCATGAACGGCAGGGCCAGCCACATCTCCTTGACGATCATGATGTTGGGGGCGACCTCGTACAGATTGGCGCGGCTCTGGGCGTCCACGTTGGTCAGCACGGTGTCGATGGTGCCGGTCTGCAGGGCCATGTAGCACTCGCTGAAGGCCACGGAGGTGGGCACGGCGCCGATGGCGCCCAGGTCGGTGAGCTTCCAGCGGCTGGAGCAGCGGGCCTTGAGGCCCTTCAGGCCGTCAAAGCTGGTCAGGGGCTCCTTGGTGCAGAAGGAGAAGGGCAGCGCGCTGTAGATGTACACGGGGCGCTGGTTGTACTTCTGGAACTCGGCGGTCAGCTCGGGGATATTCTTGTAGATGTCCCGGTACACGCCGATCATGTTCTCGTACTTGGTGGGGCCCTCTTCCAACAGGCCGGTGGCGCCGTTCAAGAGCAGGCGCTTGGGGTAATAGTTGATGTTGATGAACCCGAGATCCACGACGCCGTCCTGGACGCTCTTGAGGATCTCCTTGCCCTTGACCAGGGACTGGGCCCAATAGGACATGATCTTGATGCGACCGTTGCTGAGCTTCTCCACCTCGTCGAGGAACTGCTTCTCGGCCACGCCGCGCATGGTCTTCTCGGGGCAGTTGGTCGCGAAAGTGAAGGAATAGGTCTTTGCGCAGGCGAAGTTCGCCATCAGGGCGACCAACGCGACAGCAGCCAGGCAGCTTGCCAGGATACGACGACTCATCTTTCTTCTCCTATTGTAAGTCTAGCGTGTTCTGCAGGCGTCGCGGCGGTCCAACGCTCTCGTTGCCAAAACACGCCGCGCAACGCCTTGCCTCCATTCCGATGCTCCTCGAACCAAATGCTTAGGCAAGAGCCGTGCCGCGACGAAGCGGCATACTCAACTAATTGAAATAGCTAGTAAATAATACAGAAAAACCGCTTTGGAAACCCGCAAAGAGGTATAACCTCCGGGCGCGGCAAAGGGAGAATTAATGTGAAACTGCTATTATTCCAGGATATTATCCATATCCTGAAAAGGTTATAGCCGCCCTAAAAGTTATAGGAGATCGGCGTCGTCCGGTGAGGACTGCAACCTGCTCTTTTTCAGCCGCTTGTTGAGGGCCGGCTGGGAGATTCCGAGCAGGCGCGCGGCCAGGGATTGATTGCCCTGGCTGCGGCTCATGGCCTCCTTGACCAGCAGGTCGGCCACGCCCTTGAGCAACGGCAGCGGCTGGTCCGGGTCGAAGACGCTGCCCGGGGCCTCGGGCTGCGCATCGCGGAACAGGGGCAGGTTGTCGATGGTCCGCTTGAAGGCGTCCATGGAGAGCATCCTGGACTTGTGCATGCTCATGGCGTCGTACACCATGCCCTTGAGCTCGCGCACGTTGCCGGGGAAATGGTAGTTCATGAGCAGCACCAGGAGCTCCTTGGGATAGGTCGGAGTCTTTTTCCCGAACTCCTGGGCCGCCTGCTCCAGGAAATGATTCAGCAGGGGCTCGATGTCGTCCTTGCGCTCCCGAAGCGGCGGCAGATGCACGTGGTGGCCGCAAAGCCGGTAGTAAAGATCCTTGCGCAGCTTGCCCGCGGCCTGGCCCGCGGCGAGGTCCTGGTGGGTGGCCACGACGACCCGCGCGTTGAGCCGCTTGCTGACGTCGCTGCCCAGGGGGAAGTACTCGCCCTCCTGCAACAGCCGCAGGAGCTTGACCTGGGAGGCGATGTTCAGGTCGCCGATCTCGTCCAGAAAGAGCGTTCCGCACCCGGCCTGCTCGATCATGCCGCTGCGGTTGTTCTCGGCGCCGGTGTAGGCCCCTTTCTTGTGCCCGAACAGGGCGCTGGAAAACAGCGTGTCGTCCAACCCTGCCACGTTCACGGGCAGGAACGGGCCGCTGCGCGCGCTCAGGGTGTGTATGGCCCGCGCCGCCAGCTCCTTGCCCACCCCGCTCTCGCCCGTGATCAACACGGGGTGCGCGCTGGTGGCGATGGCCTCCATGTACTGGAAGATGGAGGCCATCGCCCGGTTGCGGGTGATGATGTGCTCGAAACATTCCGGATGCACGACCACGCCGCCGAAAAAGGTGCTGCGCATCTTCTTGTTTTCGCGCTCCAGCTCAATGGACCGCAGCGCCCGCTGCACGCCCTTGATCAGGCGGTCGACCTCCACGGTCTTGACGTAGAAATCCAGGGCCCCCTTTTTCATGCAGTTCACGGCGAGATCGATCTGGTTGAGCCCGCTGATGACGATGACGCTCACATCGGGGTGCTCCTCGATGATCCGGGGCAGGAGGTCCGCGCCGGAGATGCCCGGCATGTTGATGTCCAGCAGGATGAGCCCGATATCGTTCCGCCCGAGGATGTCCAGGACGTCGCGGCTGTCCAGGCACTTGTGGACGTTGTTGATGCCCGCCTCCAGGGCCAGGGTCGTGGACATGGTCCGCAGCCAACTGCTCTCGTCGTCCACGAGCAGCACGCCGAAGGACGGATACAGGGGCTCATGCATTATGCTCTCTCCTTTTGCGGAATGACCGGCAGGTACAGGGACACGCACGTGCCCGCCCCGGGCCGGGACGCGAAGTGCAGACGCCCGTCGTGCTCCTTGACTATGCGCTCGGAAATGGACAGGCCGAGGCCCGTGCCCCCCTGCTCGCGCCTGGTCGTGTAAAAGGGATCGCAGAGAAAAGGAATCTGCCCGGGCTCGATGCCGACCCCCTGGTCCCTGACCTGCAGCACGACCTCCCGCGCCTTGTCGTCGAAGAACGTGCGCACGCCCACCGGCCGGTCATCCCCGGCATTGGCCTGGGCGGCGTTGAGCACCAGGTTGATGACCACCTGCTGCAGGTGCGAGCCATTGCCCCGCAGGACCGGCAGGGATTCGGCCAGCTCCAGGTCCACGCCGGAGACCCGCTTCTTCAGGGAGCTGTCCAAAAGGCGCAGGGATGTCAGGACCACGGCATTGAGGTCCACGGACTCGTCCAGGGCCGTGGAATGCTGCCTGGTGAAATCCTTGAGGTCCTCCACGATCTGGGCGATGTGCTTGGCACCGTCGTTCATTTCCGTGAAGATTTGCGGAGTCTCCTCCCGCAGGGAGGAATAGGGCAACCCGCCGATGAAGAAATCCCCCTCCTTCTCGTAGCGCTCCTCCAGGATGGCCTCGGTCGTTTCGTGGACCCGCTTCAGGGTCGCCAGATTGTAGAGGATCAGCCCGATGGGGTTGTTGATCTCGTGGGCCACGCCCGCCACGAGAATGCCCAGGGAGGTCATCTTGTCCGCCTGGATGAGCTGCATCTGCTGGATGGCCAGCTTCCTGCTCCTGCGCTCCATCTCCTTTTGCAGGGAGTGGTTCCAGAAAATCACGGAGCAGATGATGAGCATCAGCGGACTGAAGATCATGCCGCCCAGCTTGGCGCTCTTTTCCCGCTTGCTGACCTGCACGGGGTCCGGCCTGCCGAGCCACTGCTCGCGAATCTCCCGCAGGCGGCCGCTGGACCGCAGGTTGTTCAGGCTCTCGTTGATATGGGTCTCCAGAACCTGATTGCCCTTGCCCGCGACGTACCCGTACCCCAGGGGCGGGCTCAGCTCCCCGATCTGCAGGATCTTCGGCTGGTCGGTCCCCTGCTCGATAAAGGCCAGCTCATGGTTCAGGTAGATGCTCGGCAGGTTCACGATGAGCGCGTAATCCGCGATCCTGTCCGCCAGCATCCTCAAGGCCTCGGTATGCGACCCCACGGGGTGGAACGTGATCCTGGGGTAGGCCTGGACGAGCTTTTCCAGCAGGGGGGCATCCTTGCTGATGTAGAGCTCCCCTCCGGGGATCTGCGCCAGGGACGTGATCCGCTTGGGATAATCGGCCACGGAGAACAATTTCTGGTTGTATGTGGTATAACTGCAAAAAATATTCTTTTCCGCCAGCTCGTCGGACTGCGGCACGCCCTGCAGGAGATTGATCTCGCCCTTGTTGAAGCTGTCCTGTATCTCCCGCTTGCCGCCCAGGCGGATTTCCACCTCGCTCTTCATCTCGGCGGCCAGGGCCCGCGTCAAATCGACGTTGAACCCCGCGGGCTCATTGTTCTCGTCCAGGTATTCGTAGGGCGGATTGTCGGACCGCCCGCCGACCACGATCTTCTTGAACGGCACGTAGAGCTGCCCCCCGCGCCTGACCAGCGAGGGCATGAAAAAGAGCTGAAAAACCAGCAACAACAGGAAGAACGCCGGGATGGACATGCCCACCGTGAGGAAGTTCTGCTTGCTCTGCTGGCGCTCCAGGTCGAGGCGTGGGCCGTTCATAAACGTCTCTGCGTATCCTTGCGGGGGCTTGCCGGTGCTCGCAGGCCCGGTCACGTTTCACCGCGTCAGGGCCCGGGACGGCCTCGGCCAAGCGGTGGAGGCACCATAGAATACACAGGAAAAGTTTGTCGAGCCGCCCCCACTGTATCGATTAACATTCTTGATTTATTTGCTTTATTCCCACCAAACCAACAGCGCGGAAAGACGCTCGGCCCAGACATGCCGGGCCATTCGCCCCCATGAAACGATTCCCGGGGCGTTTGCCGCCACAGTCGGGGCCGCTTTGACTTTTCACCGCCCCGCCACTACCGTTTTCCTGCCTTTGACGATCTTCCCGGGGTGCTTCCTTTTCGCCGGCCCATTGAACCTGGTCACCCGAGCCTCAACCACTTACCCCCCGATCACCCAGGGCCTACACCCTCCTGTCCACGAAAACATTGCGGAACCATTTCGACGACCTCCTGGATTCCTTCGGGGAAGCCATCGCCATCTCCGACCAGCACGGGACCATGCTGCACGTGAACCGCAAGCATGAGGAGCTGACCGGGTTCATGCACCAGGACATCCTCGGCAAGTCGGTCCTGGAGCTGGTGGAGCACGGCGTGTTCGACGAGGAAGATGCCCGGGTAATCGTGGACGCACTCCATGCCCCCCACGTTGTTGGAAGCCGCGTCATACGTGGACTCACAGTCGCGGCCGGTGATGACCGCCTTGACCACGCCGTGCTTTTTCAAATCCTCCACGATCTCGGGAACGACCTGGGCCTTCATGCGGCTCGTGTCGATGCTCTCGAACATGCCCTTGAACATGCTGCTGTTGGTGAATCCGTCGATGGTCGCCTGCGTATTGGGGTCAATGATCTGCATTCCTGGCTCCTTGTGTGGCGTAAAAAGAAAATTTGTTAATGATTACAGTGTATTCTTGAGAGCGAATCCCCGCCCGCAGGGTCCAGCCAGGCAAAAACGGTGCCCGAGGGGGCGGGAAGGGTCTTGCGCCCGGTTCCCCGCCTGCGCGCAACTCCCGGCCGCCGGGAAGGCCCGCCCAACGCGGCACGCACCATTGCACAGGCGCCCCCCCTCCGGCCTCCCGCGCGGGGATGGACGAACAGCCCGAAAAACGGGATTCCGGAGCCTTGTTTTCCGGGGCGGTGTGCAACGGCGCAACAGCTTCCCGGCGCACAAACTGGCATCTAAAAATCCTATACTTATTGAATAAATTTAATAATTCCGACGCGCCATGCATCCGGAAAGCTCCGGATGCGGCGCGGGCCCGCTTCGGCGGCCAGGCGTCGCCTCCGGGGCGGGCCCCGGGTGGCATTCGGATTGCTTGTTTGGCGCGAAATCGTCAGGATAACCCGCCGGGCGACTCGGGCCCCGGCGGCCCCTGGAATCGCGTTCACCATGCCGGCCTCGGTTCGGCGGCTCCCAACAACCGCCACTCGTCATCCTCAGCTTCTGGTTGGTGCCTGATGTTCGATCTCGGAATTCCCCCTCTCGACTGCCTGCTGGCGTTCCTGATAGTGGTGGCCGGGGCCTTCGGCAACGGCCTGGCCGGATTCGGCCTAGCCCTGCTCATCGGCCCCTTCCTGTTCATGATCGACCCGGCCTTTTTCCCGGGCCCCATCATCCTGCTGGTGGGGGTGGTCACCGCGCTGATCATCGTGCGCGAGCGCAACGCCATCGGCGTGCTGAACGTGAAGCGAAGCCTGGGAGGCTACGTCCTCGGCACCGGGCTGGCGGCCCTGCTGGTGGCCCGACTGCCCCAGCGCGAGACCGCGCTCCTGTTCGGGGTGCTCATCGTCCTGGGTGTGGCCCTGAGCCTTCTGGGCCTGCGCGTCCGGCCCACCCGGAAGGTCCTGTTCTCCGCTGGCCTCATGGGCGGGTTCATGGGCACCCTGAGCGGGGTGAACATGCCGCCCCTGGCCCTGGCCCTGCAGGACAGGCCCGGGCCCGAGCTGCGCGGGACCCTGTCCTGCGTCGGGCTCATCTCCGTGGTCATGTCCGTGGCCGCCCTGATGGCCGTGGGCCGCCTCGGGCTACGGGAAGTCCAGCTGGCCGCGTTCCTCGCGCCCGGGGTGGCGTTGGGTTACGTGCTCTCCTTCCGGGTCTCCCCGCTGTTCGACAGGCGCTGCACACGCCCGGCCGTCTTCCTGCTCTCCACCATCAGCGCCGTGGTCATGATCGCCCGGCACCTGTGACCCGCGTCGGCCGGCGCAAGGAACACGACACGAAAAAGGCCCTGCCGGAATTCGGCAGGGCCTTGTTGACCACGAAGCCCACGAACAGCGCCCAGACGACGGCCACCACCGGGGTGGCCATGCCGGTGTAGATGGACCCCAGGATGATGAACGGCATGCACAGGGCGCAGCAGCCCTTGCCCAGGCTGCGCACGAAGACCTTGAGGCCGAAGGGCGGCTGCTCCTGGTCCACGGTCACGCCTTCCATCTTGGCCTTGATCATGGCCATGGCGGTCATGCACACGGCCACCAGCAGCCCGGGCATGATGCCCACGGTGAACATTGCGGTCACCGAGACGTTGGCCAGGATGGCGAAGATGATCATGGGGTTGCTGGGCGGAAGCAGGATGCCGATGGTGCCGCCCGACGAGGCCGCGGCGGCCGCGTAGGACGAGGTGTAGCCGCTGCGGATCATGGACGGGATCATCAGCGTTCCGATGGCCGCCACGGTCCCCGGGCCGGAGCCGGAAATGGCGGCGAAGAAGGAGCAGCCAGGATGGTGGTGATGCCCAGCCCGCCGGGCAAGCGGCCCACCAGTTGCTTGACCACGCCGATGATCTGCTTGGTGATGTTGCCGTGCTCCATGAGCGTTCCGGCGATGACGAAGCAGGGTATGGCCAAAAGCGGGAAGATGTTCACCCCGTCGAACAGGGAGTTGTGGATGATGGACAGGGGCAGATAGCCGCAGGTGGAGATGGCTCGACCGCGGCGATGATCAGGGACATGAAGATCGGCATGCCTATGAAGAAACAGCCGATGAGGACGATGATGGTGACCGCCAGGGTGGACATTAGGCTTCACCTCCATCGATGTCGGCCAGATCCATGAGGCTGTTGTTCCTGATCAGGGACCAGTAGTTCATGCCCAATCGCAGGTTCATCAGCAGGAAGCTGAACGGAAGCATGGCCTCCACGTACCCCTTGACCACGCCCAGAGTCGGGGAGACCTCGGGAAAGGCGAAGGCGCCCTCCAGGGCCAGGACGGACTGGTAGGCGATGAAGAAGTTGGCCGCCATCCACAAGAGGTCGGTGAAGATGCGCACGCCGACCCTGGCCTTGGGGGGGCAGGACCAGGAACTGGGCGGTGATCCTGACGTGCTGGCTGTGCTTCACGGCCAAAACGCCGCCCATGTACACCGACCAGATGAAGCTGTAGCGGGAGAGCTCCTCGGTCCAGGCCAGGGACGAGCTGAGGACGAAGCGCATGAAGACCTGCAGGGTGAGGGCGAACACCATGGTTCCGAGGAAAAGGATGCACACGTTTTCTTCGAAATTGGCGACAAGCTTTTTTACCATGTTCTTGCTCGATGCTGATAAAAATTTACGGGCGGGGGTTACCCGCCCGTTTCAGCCAAACCTTAGTTCTGGCCCATGATCTTCAGGGCCTTGTCGACCCTCTCCTTGCCGCCGACGGCCTCGTAGTACTGGGGCCACAGGGCGCGGGCCTTCTCCATCCAGATCTTCTCGTCGGTGAGCTTCTCGAAGGTCATGCCGTGGGCGAGGCAGTTGTCCAGGGCCTTCTGGTTTTGCTCGGCCACCCACTTCCACTCGTGGTAGCAGGCCTTGAGCGCGGCCGTCTGGATCAGGGCCTTGGAGTTGTCCGGCAGCGCCTGGAACCACTTGTCGGAGACGAGCAGCGGGCCGACCCAGAGCATGTAGTGCAGGTCGGTGACGTACTTCTGGACTTCCCAGAACTTCTGGTCCTGGTTGATGGAATGGGGGCTCTCCTGGCCGTCGGCCACGCCCTGCTGCAGGGCGTTGAACGTCTCGGACCAGGCCTGGGGATGCGGCTCCACGCCCCAGGCGCGGAAGGAATCGAGCTGGATGCGGACCTTAGAAACGCAGATTTTGAGGCCCTGCAGGTCGTCGATCTTGGTGATGCTCTTCTTGGAGTTGGTCAGCACCCGGTAGCCGCCGATGAGCCAGCACAGGGGGCGCGTCTGGCTCTGCTTGGCCACGGTGTCGCCCAGTTCGGCCACGAATTCCTGGTTACCGAGCAGGTTGTAGGCATCGTTGATGGTGGGGAAGAGGTAGGGAAGGATGGCGATGGTCGCGGCCGGGGCGAAGGGGGTCAGGTTTCCGTCGGCCAGCACGGCCACGTGGATCTCGCCGGTGCGAAGCTGCTTCACGTTGGCCTGCTCGCTGCCCATTGATCCGCCCAGAAACAGGTTGACCGTGATGTCCCCACCGGACTCTTTTCCAACGATTTCCTTGAACTTTTCCAGCGCCACGGCATGCAGGCTGCCCGTGGGGTTGGCGGTGGCGGCCATGATCACGGTCTTTTTGTATCCAGCCGCGAAGGCCGAGGCAGAACTCAACAGGAATGTTGCAATCACGAGTAGAACGAATGCCCTTTTCATCTGCAGTACTCCATGTAAGTGTGTGTTGACGATAAGCAGGAATTACTATCTCAAAGATCGCGCAAGAGCTTGTCTATCTAATTGCCCGAACACACAGAGGCCGTCTTGCCGTATTTTGCTCCTTGAGCCGATAAATAAGCAGTTTTTGTGTTGTTTTATAATGCTTGTTATACAATATTGCATTACATGTGTTTCAAATTGTGTACTTCCAAAGTGGAAATGCGTTATTCCGGCCTTCTCCATGGGAAATTTTAAACAAGAAAACTCCTTCTCAAAGACCTGACACCCCATTGGGCAAGAAGGACGCCAAGGCCAATGAGATCATATCTTTTTGAAATAAGTGGAAAAACTGCGGGCCAGGTCGATTCTTTGCGGGCTTGCGCCAATTTGCACGTTCAAATTCTCACGTACTGTTGCACCCGTGCAATACGCCCTTGCGCAAGAATACCCTTCCGCCGTGGTATACTTACAATTACAGGCGCATGTGTTGCACCGGCGCACGGATCGTTGCTGCCTTGCATCATCGACCGGCATGAAACAGAGAGGGCGGGGAGGCGCGAGGTTGAGAATGGGACCAAATGGATAGAGTGGAGCGTATGCCTTATGACGAACAGCAGCGGGTTTCGTCTCCTCCACGGGCCGGCCAGCCAATATCCGGCGCGTCCGGGCGGGGTTTTCCGCGCGCCTGCCCCTGGCGCTGGTCCTGGTTCCAGGTGCGGCCGACGCCCGCGACGCGGGGCGCGGGATCATGGGCGCGAACGCACCCGCGTGAACTTCCCGGTCCCGCACTCCTTCCACCGGGGTCGGAAAAGGAACCACCATCGTCACCACGATTCGCGGCATGGGCCTCAAGGCCCGCATCGCGGCGGACGCGGGCGGCGGCGGATTGACTTGCGAATGGATTGCCGCTGGTGCGTCGATGCGCGCCGTGGCTGCGACTACAAGAACGAAAGGGACGTTTTTCCCGACAGCGTGTCGAAGAGTATCTTTCTCCCTTTGCTTCCTCCGACGCTGCTGGCAACGAGCACAAGTTTTTCTTCTCTTGTGACGCGAAAGGCCGTGTCGATGTTGCGCTGAGCCACGGAAAATGCGTTGTTGTCCCTGGAGGCCCCGCCGAAGATTTTGACTTCAAGTCTTCGCTGGGGGATGTCCAGGGCCCTGAACCGGGAAAGCATCAGCTGGAGGGCCTCATCCACAAAGGCCCACCTGGACAGACACCGGGTCGAATTGCCCATGGCCGAGGGAAACTGGGCGTGGAACATGCCGCCGATACCCAGGGGGCGGTAGTGGAAGGTCATGCCGATGCATGATCCGAGGACCGTGCCCACCGTGGCTCCGCCTCCGTACAGCCCGCCCTGGTTCATGCCCAGCATCGTACGCCCCGGTCTCGGGAAGCGTTCTCTGGCGCAATTACCAACCGTCATGCCTTACCCCCGCCGGCCCGCTGGGTGAGATTCCTCCACCGCCCCGATGGCTCCCGTGGCCGCAGCCCTGAGCACTTCCGTGGGCAGGGCCGTCAGCGTGGCCACCTTGTGGACCCCCCCCTTGGCGATGGCCTCGTGGGGCATGCCGAACACCACGCTGGAAGCCTCGTCCTGGGCCAGGGTGAAGGCTCCCGCGTTTTTCATCTCCAGCATGCCCATCGCGCCGTCATCCCCCATGCCGGTCATGATGACGCCCACGGCGTTGGGCCCGGCGTACCGTGCCACGGAGCGAAACAGCACATCCACCGAGGGCCGGTGACGCCTGACCAGCGGCCCCTCGCGGACCTCCACGAAATACCGGGCCCCGCTGCGCTTGAGGAGCATATGCTTGCTGCCCGGGGCGATGAGGGCCTGCCCCCGGAGCATGGTGTCGCCGTCCTGGGCCTCGCGCACGGTGATGCGACAGAGCCCGTTGAGTCGCTCGGCAAAGGTCTTGGTAAACATCTCGGGCATATGCTGCACGATGGCCATGGCTGGGCAGTCCACGGGAAAGCGCTCCAGGAACACGCGCAGGGCCTCGGTGCCTCCGGTTGACGCGCCCACCGCCACGATCTTCTCCGTGGTGTGCAGGGCCGCGGAGCGTGTCGGGCGCGCGGCCTCCAGCACCGCGTCGGCCGTGAGCTTGGGCTCGACCTTCAGGGAGGAAACGAGCCGGATCTTGCGCAGGTCCACCTGGGCGGCGGACTTCACGGCGTCGCAGATGCGTATGCGCGACTCCTCCAAAAACTGCTTGGTCCCCACCCTGGGCTTTTGGATGATGTCCACGGCCCCGGCCTCCAGGGCCTTGAAATAGGATTGGGAGCCCTCTTCCGCGAGGGTCGAGCAGATGACCACCGGGATAGGGTGCTGGGACATGATCTTGCGCAGGAACGTTATGCCGTCCATCTTCGGCATCTCCACGTCCAGAACGATGACGTCGGGACGGGCGGAGCGCATTTTGCTCACAGCGACGTAGGGGTCGGACGCCGTTTCCATGACACGTATTCCGGAGTCAGATTCCAATATGTCCTGCAGCGTTTTCCTGACCAGGGCGGAATCGTCAACGACGAGCACGTTGATCATGTTCTTCATGCGTGTCACCACGAGGCGTCCACCTTTCTGTATATGGTCGGCCTCACCTGGACGAGCGGAAGGCGCATGCACGAAAGGCTCTCGGAGTGGCCAATAAAAAGAAATCCGCCGGGTGAAAGCTTGCCGCACATTTTGCTCAAAACTTCCTGCTGTGTTTTCTTTGTGAAATAGATCAGCACATTGCGACAGAAAATGACATCCTGCTCGTCGATGCAGTCCCATCGCCCGGACATGAAGTTCAACACCCTGAATTCGATTCTTTCCCTGATTTCAGGGACGACCCTGACAAGGGCCTTGGATTTGTCCTTGCTGCGCATGAAATACCGCACCAGAACATGCTTGGGGACATCCTCCACTCTCTCTTCGGGATAGATCCCGGCCGCCGCTTTTTGCAGTACGCCCACGGAGATGTCGGTCGCCACGATGGAATATTGAAACCATCGCTGGTCGGAAAATGATTGTTCCAGAGAGATGGCGAGGGAATAGGGCTCCTCACCGGTTGAACAGCCGGCGCTCCAGATGCGCCAGACTTTCGTTTTCTTGTTTGCGTTGCAGACGGCTGTCTTGAATTCTTCTCCGAGAAACGAAAAATGCTGGCTTTCCCTGAAAAAGGTCGTTGTATTGGTTGTGATCGCATCGATTATATGAACGATTTCGGATTCGAAATTATTGCTCCCAAAGGCATGCTGTATATAATCGTCGAATGAGGACATGGATAATGTCCTGATCCGTTTTTGAAGACGTGATTCAATCATCGTCTTTTTACTGTACGGGAGGTTTATCCCGCAAACATTCGTTATCGCTTTGGACAAATCAAAGAATTGATTGTCGCTAAGTTTTGCCACATTATACATATTTATATTTTGTCAATTTGCCGCGAACAAATAGCGTTGTTGACATTTCCAGTTGAATCAAGACATGCGCATCAAAACAGTTCTATGTTATCCCATTCGCCGTCTTGCTCGGCCACAAAAGCTCCGCCGCTTTCCGCGCCCTCTTGAGCCGTGAATTGTTGATGTACCATTCGCTCGGCATCCATCGTGTAATGGCCCAACAATTCCTCCAGCTTTTCGGATCTGTGCCCCACGGCGAGCCCCTGCCGCTCGGCCATGCGGCGGGCCTCCGCCTGCACTTCCAGCAGCTTCTCTTCCGCGTCCTTGAACTGTGGGCACAGGGTGTGGTGGATATCCAGGCCCGCGCCGAAGTCGGTCAGGGCTTGGGCCAGGGCGACGCCCTGGCCGTGAATTTCCGCCTCGGCGTGCTGCCTCTCCGCATAAAAGGCGTCCAGCCGCCGCAATATCGCCCCCTGGCTCTCGGCGAAGGCGTCGACCCTCTCCCGGTCCAGGGCGCCGGCGGCCATATCCCGCATCTCCCCGATCACCCGGCCCAGATCTCCCATGTGGCCGGTGAACATTTCCTTGCAATCCTGGGCCACCATGGAAAGCTTTTGAATGGATTCGGCCACCACGCTCAGGGCCCTGGCCTCTTCGCCCACACGCGCCGACTTGACGCTGGCATTCAGGGCGATGAGTTCGATCTCCGAGCTGATATCCTCGATGCTCTCAAGATTCTTGGAAATATCTTCCAGGGTCGCGGCCAGGGACTCAATGTCCGCGCCCAGGGACGCCGTCAGGGCCCCGTAGCGCCCCAGAGACGCGAGAATCCTGTCCGTGCCCCGGCGCACGGCCGCGACGATTTCCGCCTCGCCGCAGGCCCCGTCTCCGCCGACATCCGCCTCGCCGCCGCCTCCGCTCATGGTCCGCACGGAGTCGGCCACGCCTCCGGCCATGCGGGTCATCCTCGCCGCGATTTCCTCCATGGCCGCATGGAATCCCGTCCGGGACTGCTCCAGTTGGGCCGACTCCAGCGTGCATACTTCCAGCACCCAGACGAGCATCTCCCCGGCCGAGTCTCTGGCCCCGGCCTGGGCGTCCACCTCGGCCACGGTCTCCTCCAGCACCTCGGCCACATGCTCCACCTGCTGGCGCACGATGTCGTGGGACTGGATGGAGGCCACGATCTCCGACATGTTCTCGGCCAGGTCCCCGCCTTGCTTGGCCAGGCCCCTGGAGGCAGCCCTGAAGGCCTCGTGCATCACCCGCAAGGCCTCGAGGTTGCGCTCCAACTCGCCCGAGATGGTTTCCGCGCATTCCTGCTGCACCGTGCTGGCGCTCTGCGCCTCTTGCTTGAACTTCGCCATCACGGTGCAAAGAGCCTCTCCCGACGTCGTGATGGCCTTGGAATCGTCCACGATGCGCACGGCCAGCAGCTCCACGTCGTCGGCCAGGGTCTGGAACTCCAGGCTGCGGGACCCCAGGCGAACGCTCTCGATCCTGGTGGCCACGCCGAGCATCTGGAGCTGCTTGACAATGCGTCGGAATATTTCGGCGTGGGCGTGGATGTCCGCCACGAGGGCTGGCACGCCCCCCAGCCCTTCCACGCAGCCGGACGACAGGTCCCGGCAGAAGGACTCCGTGACCCGTCTGGCGTCGGCCGCCAGATCATCGGTCATCTCCTCCAGCTCCCCCTCGGACATGGCGGCCGCCAGCGCCTGGGCCGCTTCGGAGAAGGCTTGGGTGCGGCCGAAGAAATCGATGACCGCGCTGCCCATTTTTTGGAAAACACCCTCGCTGTCGGCCAGGGCCCGGCGCAGGCGCGTGGCGCAGGAATCCAGGACGTTCCTGAATTCTTGGATTTCGCGACCCGGGGTCTGCAAAGCGCGCTCGGAATGCATCTATCTCTCCCGCCGACGATGGGCCCGGCCCCGGGCCAGGGAAACGACGCCCCTCGCGGACACGAGGGCGCTCGCGTTCAGCCCGGGGACCGACGCCGCGCCGGTTGCCACGGATCAGTGCCTCTCGCCGCGGGACCGGCTTTCGGCCAGGCGCACGAGCTGGGAAACGTCCAGAATCAAGGAAATGCTGCCGTCGCCGCTGATGGCCGTGCCCGACACCCATTTCTGGTTCCGCAACACGTTATCCAGGCTCTTGATGACCACCTGCTGGCGGCCCACCACTTCGTCCACGGCCAGGCCCACCTGGACCCCGCCCACCTCGGCGATCACGATCTGCTCGTAGACGGGCTGGGCGCCGGGCACGCCCAGCAGCAGGCGCAGGCTGACGCAGGGGACCATACGCCCCCCCCAGTCCACCGTCTCGAAGCATTTCACGGGGGCATCCGCCCGCAGGAAACGCTCCAGACAGACCTCCACGACGGACAGGGGCATGATGTAGGTCTCGCCCTGCACGCGCACGTGCAGCCCGTCGATGATGGCCAACGTCAGCGGCAGGCGGATGACGATGGTGGTCCCCTCGCCCTGCCTGCTCTGGATCTCCACGTGCCCGCGCAAGGAGTCGATGCCTTTCTTGACCACGTCCATGCCCACGCCGCGGCCGGAAACGTCGGAAACCTTGTCCGCAGTGGAGAAACCCGGCTCGAACACGAGATTCAGGATTTCCTCCGGGGCGAGATCCTCCGCGCCCGTGAGCAGGCCCCGCTCCAGGGCCTTGGCGCGGATCCTCTCCGGGTCCATGCCCTTGCCGTCGTCGTGGACCTTGACGAACACCTCGCCCCCTTCCTGCCCGGCCTCCAGCAGGATGGTGCCCGTTTCGGGCTTGCCCAGGGCCCTGCGCTCCTCGACCGTTTCCAGGCCGTGGTCCATGCTGTTGCGCAGGATGTGCATCAAGGGGTCCTTGAGCTTGTCCAGGATGTTCTTGTCCAGTTTGGTCTCTTCGCCCCTGGCGACGAACTCCACGCGCTTGCCCAGGGAACTGGACAGGTCGCGCACCAGCCTGCGAAAGGAATGAAACACCGTGCCCATGGGCAGCATGCGGATGGACAGGGCGTTGTCGCGCATGGAATCCGACAGGCGCTCCAGGTCCTCGGCCACCTGCTCCAGGACGGGGTTGTGCAAACCATGCACGGCAAGGTCCAGCCGCGACTGCAGGATCACGAGCTCGCCCACCATGTCCACGAACTGGTCCAGCTTCTCCGCGTCCACGCGCACGCTGCCGGCCCCGCGAACCTCGGCCTCGGCCTTCGGCGGGCAGGGCTCCGCCTTGGGGACGCGTTTGGCCACCTGGCTGGTGAACAGGCGCGCCACGTCGGCGCACACGCTGGCATAGTCCTGTCCCGTGGATGATCCGAAGAGCTCCATCAGGGGGCCCACGTCCGAGTTCCTGAAGGGACCCGTGCCGATGCGGCGGATGTCCACCTCGCTCTCGTCCACGAAGATGAACACGTCGCGCACGGCGTTCTCGCCCTTGTCCGTGTGCAGCAGGAAATCCCACCAGCAGGAGATCTGCTCGGGATCCAGCTTCGACAGGAGCGGCACGTCCTCGCCGTGGAAGCAGGGGTGCAGGGTACCCAGGTCGCTCATCTCCTGCACGAGTTTCAGGGGGTTGGTGCCGGAGAAGAAGGCCTGGGGATGGGGCCGGTAGCGGATCCAGAAGGTCGCGGGTTCGTCCTGGGGCCCCTCGACGCACTCCGCCTGCACCGCCGCCTGCGCGCCCCCGACAAGATACTTGTCGAACTCCTTGAGCAGCGCGTCGGAGGCCTCGCGGTCTTCGGAGGTGCCCTCCATGCTGCTGGAGAGCAGACGGGCGAGGTGGTCCTTGGCCGCGAAGGTCAGGCCGAGGAGTTCCTTGTTGACCTGCAGCTCGCCGTTGCGCACCCGGTCGAAGACGGTCTCCACGTTGTGGGTGAAGCGGGCGATCTCCTCGAATCCGAACATGGCCCCGGAGCCCTTGATGGTGTGCAGGCCGCGGAACACGCTGGAGACGATCTCCATGTCCTCCGGCGCGGCCTCCAGGCTGAGCAGGGCCTCCTCCAAGGATATCAGGACCTCTCCGGCTTCCTCCAGGTATGTCTGTACTGCGGGATCCATAGGAGTGGCTCCGCGGCCCTAGCCCAGGACCTTGCGGACCACGGCCAGAAGCTGCTCGGGCTTGAAGGGTTTGATGATCCAGCCCGTGGCGCCGGCGGCCTTGCCCTGCTGCTTCTTTTCGTTTTGGGACTCGGTGGTCAGCATCACGATGGGCACGAATTTGAAGCCCGCCTTGGCGCGCACGCCCTTGATCAGGCCGATGCCGTCCAGGTTCGGCATGTTCAGGTCGGTGATGATCAGCTTGACGCCGGGCACCAGTTTGGCCAGGGCGTCGTTGCCGTCCTGGGCCTCAATGACGTCGTAGCCCGCCTTTTTCAAGGTAAAGGCCACCATCTGCCGCACGCTGGCCGAGTCGTCCACGGTCATGATCGTGTTGCTCATGGGATGCTGCTCCCTTCTGCGGTTAAGATTTCCGCGAGGCCGCACCAGCGCGCGGCCTCGCCAAACACAACGGGCAGAGAAGGCAACAGGGTCGCCGCGCCCGCCTCCTTCTTCAGGGCGTGGATGATTTGAAAAAAGCTCAGGTCCGCGTCGGTGACGCCGGAGAAGTCCACCTCCGTTTCACCGGCTGCCAGGCCGCGGAGCAGGGCCGCGGCCACTTCCGAAGCGTTTTCCACGACGCACGGTCCCGCGATGCGGATGCTCATGCCGGGCATCCTCCTCAGGCCGCGTCGGCACTGTCGGCCAGCACCTCGGACATTGTCGTGAGTTCATCCAGGGAAAAGGACTTGCCGATGTCCAGAAGCAGGACAAAGTCCCCCTCCAGCTTTCCGATGCCCCGCAGGAACTGGGCGTCCACGGCCGCGCCCATGAGGGGCGGGGCCTCGATGTCCGCGTGGTCGATGTCCACAACCTCGCGCACGGAATCGGCGAGGGCGCCGAACACGGCGGACTCGCCGTTGCGCTTGACCTCCACGATGATCACGCAGGTGTTCACCGTGCGCTCGGAGGCCGGCATGCCGAACTTCTGGCGCATGTCGATGACCGGCACGGCGTGGCCCCGCAGGTTGATGACCCCCTGCATGAACGAGGGCATCAGGGGGATGCGCGTGATGTCCCTGTATTCCAGGACCTCACGGACCGTTCCAATGTCCAGGGCAAAGACCTCTTCAGCCAGGGTGAAGGTCAAATACTGGCTGTTTTCCTGTTTCGCTTGATCACTCATTCGGCTCTCCTCCCGAGACGGCTAGAAGCGCTCAAAGGCCGTATCGTCGTCGTCCATGGCAATGACCACGCCGTCCGCCATCTGGTCCGTGCCGAAGGTTTCGCTGTTGGCGGAGCTCTCTTTTTGAACCTTTTGGGCTGCCTGCTTGGAAGAAGAAGAGGACGTTCCCTTGCGCCCCCCCCCCGCAAGCAATCGCGCCGCAGCCTGCTGCGCCCGGGTCTGGCCGGCATGCACCTTGAAGAAGGAGATGGTCTCCTGAAGTTGGACGGCCTGCCCCGAGAGCTCCTCGGAAGTGGCGGCCATCTCCTCGGAGGAGGAGGCGTTCTGCTGAATGACTTGGTCGAGCTGCTGGATGGCCGTGTTGATCTGCATGGCCCCGGCATTCTGCTCGGCGCTGGCCGCGGCGATCTCCTGCACCAGATCGGCGGTGCGCTTGATGTCCGGCACCATCTTGCCGAGCATCTCTCCCGCCTTTTCGGCCACTTCAACGCTGGAGGCCGACAGCGCACTGATTTCGTTGGCCGCCGCGCCGCTGCGCTCGGCCAGCTTGCGCACCTCGGCGGCCACCACGGCGAAGCCCTTGCCGTGCTCCCCGGCTCGCGCAGCCTCGATGGCCGCGTTCAGCGCCAACAGGTTGGTCTGGCGGGCGATCTCCTCGATGATGGATATCTTGTCCGCGATCTCCTTCATGGCCTGCACCGTGTGGTTCACGGCCTTGCCGCCTTCCTCGGCATCGGTGGCGGACTGCAGGGATATCTTTTCGGTCTGCTGCGCGTTTTCCGCGTTCTGCCTGATGTTGGCGGCCATTTCCTCCATGCTGGAGGAGACTTCCTCCACGCTGGCGGCCTGTTCCGTGGCGCCCTGGGACAGTTCCTCCGAGGCCGAGGATAACTGTTCGCTGCCCGAGGCCACATTGTCCGCCGCGCTCCTGATGTCGCCCACGATGTCCCGCAGCCGGACGACCATGCTGTTCAGGGCTGCGGCCAACACGCCGATCTCGTCGCGCTGGTTCACGTCCAGCTCCTGGGTGAAGTCGCCCTCGGCCATGGCCTGTGCGAAGGCCACCCCTTTGCGCACGGGACCGGTGATGGTGCGGGTGATGACCACGGCGGCCAGCAAGGCCAGCACGATGGCCAGGCCCGCCCCGGCCAGGATCATCATGTTGGCGTCGTTCATGTCCGCCTCCATTTCATCCTTCTGCTGTTCGCGGGCCTTCTGGCAAACCTCGACGGCCTTCCCGGCCGCAAGCACCATGGCTCCGTCGGCCTTGGACTGCGCCTCAATCACCCCGGCGACAACCTTGAAAAATTGGCTGTACAGCGCGACCTTGGCGGACACGACGTCGATCTGCGCGATGTCCTGGGGATCGGAAAACCGGGTCTTGAGGTTCTGGGCCAACTTGAGGATTTCGTCCAGATTGGAGACTACCACCTCCTGCCTCTTGGCGCTCGGCGCGGCGAGGAATTGGTTGGCCGCGATGCGTACATTTAGGAATTGCTTGACGATCTGGTTGGCGTCGTCGGCCTTGGCCACTTTGTCCTTGACCTTGGCGGGGTTGATGGGGGTGGCTCGGAGCATGGCGGCGAGCTGCTGCTCCTGGCCGTCAAGCAGGGCCTCGATCTGCTTGATGGCCTCTGCGTATGCAGGCAGCACCACTGCCGTGGACTCCACTTTCTTCTTTTGCAGATCAACCCTTTTCGAAAATGCCGCGGAGTATTGCTTGACTGCGTCTTCAGCAGCGTTCATTTGGTCTATATTGACCTGGGTATGAAATTTCTGTTTTGTCGCGACTATCGTCTGGTGCAATCTATCGAGCCCATCTTGCGCGGCGATTGCATACTTCTCTTCAGGATCGGAAATAAAATTTTTCACCTCAATTCGTGTCTCAAGGAGCATCTTGACTATTCGATTGACGTCGTCTGCCTTTTCGACCCTATCTCGTACATTGTACATGCTCGTGTACGCGACGAATCCGACTATACATATGAGCACTATGACGACGCCGAATCCTAGACCCATTTTCACGCCAAGTTTCAGATTCTTCAGCATTGCGATACTCCCGTCAGTGTCGGATAAAATTCGTTCCGGCCTCTCAGCGATTTTTCGAAATCTGCTTTATCAAGTAGTGGTTAGAATTCCTCTTTCTTGGGTAGGCCTTTTCTGGTAAAAATTCCACCGCTAATATATCTTACTATAACATTTTGAAAAAAAAGGAAAATTTTAATCGATACAGCGCTATTGAACAAGCTAATACAACATGAGAGCATCTTGACAACAAGACAACTGTCAAGAACCAATACGCAGGACCGATTGATTCACACAGTAAGTTACAGAAATAGTTAAATTGCCTCTTCTGTTGGAGAAGTTGCCGCTTTGGATAAAGCCTCGCCATTGAATATCTGTTTGAGAGAGCGTCAACGAGGGGCTATTTGCCCCTTTTCCGACTCATCAAGCGGGCCTTCGCCATGTTGGCATGGCCCCGTGTTCATACTGGATGTCCTTGCAGAACCAACAAGCACGTATAATCTTGATTCGAGCCCTGGCTTTCAAATGCGAACAGAAGAATTATTTGCAGCCGTTATTGAATTTTACGCAAAGAGGAAGAAACTATCGGATACGAATCGATGCAATTCATATTCTTTTACGAACTATTCTTGCAGCTCAATGCCATGATAGTTACTAATTATGAATACAATAATGCATATAATCTTTTTATATGCAGAAGCCGCAACGGGAGCAGCCAACGCGTTGACCATGTAAAAAGGGAGAGGGTAGAGCCGTGTGTTTTGGAGTACAATTGCGGGTATATCAAGATTTCAGCATGATACTTTCAGGTGCGGGATGCGTTTGATTCGGCAGCCTCCCGCCAGCAGCGATCAAAGCCTCGGCGGGCGTTCGACCCGCCGGGGCTTCGCCCTGGCCTGGGCTCCCGGGCCCTTGCTACAGCGGATTTGACATCCTGCCCCCATCACCGAAGCCAAGCAATTCTCCAGCCGCATGGCTGTGTTTACCTTCGAGGACCAGATTCGGCACATCGCACAGACTCTGGACGCCCTGTCGTGGATATCTGGCCTCTGCTCTTGGACAATGGATGGACTAAAAACAGGGGACGAAAAAGGGCTTACGGAGTGTTTCCGTAAGCCCTTGAAATTCCTGGTGCCGAGGGACAGAATTGAACTGCCGACACGGGGATTTTCAGTCCCCTGCTCTACCAACTGAGCTACCTCGGCCCGGCGAGGGAGATTTGTTAGCGTTTCGGCGGGGGATTGGCAAGCCCTTTTTTGTCCCTTCCGTGCCCTTTGGCGAACCCTTCCCGTTCCGGCCCGGCCGGGGCCTTGGCTTCCACAAAATCCGACCTATATGATATGGTATGCACAGGCGAGCGCCCTGGCCGGGGCCAGGGCGGTACGCCGGGAGGAACATGCCATGACCACAGACACCGCGCCGCCCGAGTCGGGCGGCTCCAGCCCGCGCCAAGCGCGGGCCATATTCGCCGGAGGCTGCTTCTGGTGCATGCAGGGGCCCTTCGAGGCCCGGCCCGGGGTCCTGCGCGTCGTCGCGGGCTACACCGGGGGACGCACCGACAACCCGACCTACGAGGACGTCTGCTCGGGCGACACGGGCCACGCGGAGGCCGTGCTCGTGGAATACGACCCCGGGCGCGCGACCTACGCCGAACTGCTGGACGTGTTCTGGAAAAACGTGGACCCCACGGACGCCGGGGGCCAGTTCTGCGACCGGGGCGGGCAATACCGCACGGCCATCTTCCCCGTGGACCGGGACCAGGAGGCCCAGGCCCGGCGGTCCCTCGCGGAGATCGAGGCCTCGGGCCGGCTGCCCGGGCCCATAGCCACGCGCATCGAACCCGCCGGCCCTTTCTGGCCCGCCGAGGACCATCACCAGGACTTCCACCGCCGCAACCCCGTGCGCTACCGCGCCTACCGCTCGGCAAGCGGCCGCGACCTAGCCCTGAACCGGCTTTGGGGCCCGAAAGACTGACAGCCCACAAACGCGAAGGCCCCCCGGCGCGCACGCGCCGGGGGCCCTTGAAACATGCGCCCGCAGGCAACGCGCTAGGGCTGGGGGCAGGCCGCCTCGTCCCCCCGGCTCTCGGCGATGGCCTCGCGATAGGCCTGGAACACGTCCTCGCGGTTGATGAGCCCCAGGATCACGTCGGAGTCGTCGGGGTGCACCACGGGGATCTGCCCGTAGTCCGTGTCCACGAACCGGAGCAGCGCGGTGTACAGGTCATCCTTGGGCAACAGGCTCACGGGCTTGCGCGCCAGGTCGCGCACCACCACGAGGTCGAAGAGGCAGTCCTCGAAGAGCACGCGCCGCACATCCTCCACCCCCACCATGCCGGAAATGCGGCCCTCCTGGTTGCGCACCGGGAAGTACAGCTCGTTGGTGTTGGCGATGATGTCCGTCAAGGCCTTGAGGGTCGTGCCTTCCTCCAGGGTGGTCACCCGGCCGGGATGAAAGAAGTCCTTCACCGTCAGGCTCTCCAGCACGTTGATGGTCATGTCCTGGATGTGCGCCGGGCTCTCGAACTTGTTCTCCACCTGATGCTCGTACAAGGACGTGCGCTTGCCCAGCAGGATGGCCACCACGCTGGCCAGCATCAGCGGGGCCAGCAGCCCGTAGCCGCGCGTCAGTTCGCAGACCATGACCAGCGGGCCGATGGGCGCGTTGGCCACCCCGGCGAAGAACGCGGCCATGCCCACCAGCACGTAGCCCCCGGGCTGGGTCACGATGGATGGGAAGAGCTTGTGCGCCAACTGGCCCATGATGCCGCCGCTCATGCCGCCCACGAACAGGGCCGGGGCGAACATGCCGCCGCTCATGCCCGAGCCGATGGTCACGGCCGTGGCCAGGATCTTGCCCAGCAGGATGCCCGCCATGGTGGCCACCACCAGATCGCCTTTGATGGCCAGCTCCACCCATCCGTAGCCGCCCGTGAGCACCTGGGGATAGAGCATGCCCATCACGCCCATGACCGCGCCGCCCAGGCCCATGGCCAGGATCACGTTGGTGCGCGCGGCGATGCGCTCGAAGACCCTGAACTTCACGAACTCGAAGGTGCGCACGTGCAGCCAGCCCGTGAGCGAGCAGAACACGCCCAGCGCCAGATAAAAGGGCAATTCCAGCGGATTGGTGAACTGGAACTCCGGGATGCCGAAGATGGGCTCCGTGCCGAAGAAGAAGGCGAACAGGGAGTAGGCGATGACCGAGGAGATGACCGCGGGCAGCACGGCCTCGGACTCGAAGTCCTCCTTGTAGATGACCTCGATGGCCGTGAGCGCGCCGCCCAGCGGTGCGCGAAAGATGGCGCCCAGGCCGCCCGCGGCGCCCGCCAGGAGCAGCAGCCGGCGCTCCTTGGCCGTGAAATGGAAGCGGTCCGCCACCCAGGCGCCCACGGCCGCGCCCACCTGGGAGATGGGGCCCTCGCGGCCCGCGCTGCCGCCCGTGGCGATGGTCAGGATGGAGGTCAGGCCCTTGATCAGCGCGGCCAGAGGCCGGATGCGGCCCTCCCGGTTGTGGAAGGCGTTGATCATGGCGTCGGTGCCGTCGGTGCCGCCGCCGAGGGTCTCGGGGATGAAGCGCACCACCAACCAGCCCGTGACCAGGCCCACGCCCGTGGTCATCAGCGGGATCAGCCAGGGCCGCAGCACCGCCCCAGCCGGGCCGCGGAAGATCTCCTCGCCAGCCGGGCCGGGCAGGGTCAGGCCCGCGAACTTGTGGATGAACAGGAACTTGAAGTATTCCACGCCGCTGAAAAACGCCACGGCGGCCAAACCGGAAAGGATACCCACCAGCACACCCAGGGTCAGGTCGCGCATGGACACGCTGTGGGTCAAACGTCGGATGTAGGAAAGGATGGGCATGATGACAATCGTTTTGCGCGGCGTCAGGCCTGGGCCTGAGACGAGGCCAAAATGGTCCTGGCCAGCTCGATGTCCCGGGCGATCTGCGCGCGCAGTTCGTCGACTCCGTTGAATTTCTTTTCCGAGCGCAGACGCTGCACGAACTGCACGCGCAGGTCCCGGCCGTATATGTCGCCCGCGAAGTCCATGATGTGCACCTCCACGGACAGGGCGTCGTTGCCGAAGGTCGGATTGTAGCCGATGTTGGCCACGGCGGGCATGGTCCGCCCGTCCAGGGTGGCCCAGACCGCGTACACGCCAAGGGCCGGGAACAGCTCGTCCACCAGCTTGAGGTTGGCCGTGGGGAAGCCCAGGAGCCTGCCGCCCCTGTCCGCCCCGTGCAGGATGCGGCCCCTGACCGTATAGAAGCGCCCGAGCAGCGGCCGCGCCTCCCAGACCTGCCCGGCGCGCACCATGTCGCGGATGCGCGTGGAGCTGACCACCGCGCCCTCGAACATGTGCGGGCCAACGCGCTCCACGCTGAAACCGAGCTTCGCACCCAGAGCCTTGAGCAGCTCGTAGTTGCCCGCGCGGCCCTTGCCGAAGGCGTAGTCGTAGCCGATGACCATCTGGCGCATACAGAGCCCGTCCAGCAGATAGCGCTGCACGAACTCCTCGGGCGACAGGGCCGCCATCTCGCGGCTGAAGGCCAGGACCACGCAGAGCTCGATGCCCATGCGGCCGATGAGTTCCAGTTTCTGGTCGATGAGGGTGATGAAGGGCGGGGCGTGGTCCGGGGCCAGGACCTGCAGGGGATGCGGGTCGAAGGTCACGGCCACGGCTTCGGATCCCGAGGCCACGGCTTTTTCGCGGGTGCGCGCCAAGAGCTTCTGGTGGCCCTTGTGCACACCGTCGAAGTTGCCGATGGTCACGCAGGAACCGCTCAGGGTCCCCCGCAATTCCTCAAGGTCGCGGACAACGATCATATCCCTAGTTTCCTACTCTCCTGCGCTTTCCGAACAGGGGGCTTAGCTACCCCAAATCCGCCTCCCGGACAAGGGCCGCTGCCGAGGGCCAAATTTGCGCATTCAAAGCATTATAATAAAAGCTAAAAATAAATCTGCAAAAAAGTGCTTGCCAATCCCAAGCCAGGGGGATAAACACTCACTTCCTGTTGCCGAAGTGGTGGAATTGGTAGACACGCTAGGTTCAGGGTCTAGTGCGGGTTACCGCGTGGGAGTTCGACTCTCCCCTTCGGCACCACCGACGACAAAGGGCTGCAGCCACCTGCAGCCCTTTTTCTTTGCCTTTTGGCGCACACAAAAATGAGTTTCCCTACCTGATTCAAACACCCTCTCCAAACGTCTTCTATCATCCTCCGATTGGCTGACATCCTGAACATTGCAGGCTGGCCCTCAAGTTATCCTGCTCCACAGCTGCGAACTGAACTACTGACTGAGGTTTGGGGCGAGCATCAACCTCACAACAGGGCAGGTTATTCTGCAAGGACCACAAAATGTCATAGATTTGACTGACTCACTACTGCCGTCTATCCTTTGCAAAAGGCGCCGCTGACCAATTCACAACCTTCCTCAGCGTGCTATACAATATTCGCCTCCCGCAAAGGCAACCTTATTATGGCATATATTTTGCACAACAACATTCAAAACCAAAAACGCTCACCTCCTGTGATTTTCTCACGCGACCGAGTGGCGTGCCAAATCATGAAGTAAGCCAAATCACTGCAAGGAAAACCATGATCGCAATATCTATTGTCGTCCCCGTGTATAACACCCAGAAATGGCTTCCCCGTTTCTGCGCCTGCCTGCAAGGTCAGACGCTCAAAAATTTTGAAGTGCTTCTGATTGATGACGCCTCCACTGACGATAGTGTCGCGATACTGGAGAAGATTGCCGCTAAGGATTCGCGCTTCAAAATTATCAAGCTGCCGAACAATCGGGGCTGCGGCGGAGCGTGCAACGTCGGCATCCTAGCGGCTCGGGGACAAACCCTCTGCTTTGCAGATCCAGACGACTTGCTGCCGGAAAATTCGCTTGAGGTGCGCTATAGCGCCTACAAGAGACACCGCGCCGTGGTTCGCGCCTGCCACCACGAGATCACGGACGATGGCACAATACGCAACATGGAAACCAGGCCATCCGGACTGCCGGAAACGTTCTCCCCGGCTGAGGTCGCCCCCCGCGTTGGCGTCAATCCGTTTCTTTGTGCTCACTGGACATGGCTTTGGCCCACCAGTCTCCTGCAGAAAAATAAAATCCTGCATGGTGAAGGCCTGCGCACGGGCGACGATATTTATATGCTCGTTCAACTCTTTTTCCGCCTCAACCGAGTAGTCTGGATCGATGATGTCGTTTATTACTGGATCAAACGCGCCGATTCCCTCTCCACAACAGTGTACACCCCTGAGCACTACGGCAACTATTTCACCAGTTGCGACATATTTTACAACGAAGCTACTGAACGGAACCAAACAGCGCTCGCGGACATGTTCTTCAACGAGTACCTGCTGACCTATCCAGCCCACCTGCTGATGCAAATAAACGAAGGCAAGAGCACCGAGCAGGACGCGCGTAAAGTGATCGGACAGATGACTCACGTCGCTAAAAAGCATGCTGTCTTTCAGCGCTGCCTAGAAAATAAAAAAAATCCGCTTCGCTACCCTGGGATATACCGCCTGCATCATATCCTGGCCAGCAACGCTCCATCGGCCATCCAACGCCTTGCCGACTCCCAAGCTCTGCTTGCCCAGATCATACGTGAATTCCAGTACCGCACTGTCCAGACCAAGGGATGGAGTCAGGAACTTGCGATCGACAAGTTTGACACGGAAGGCGAATTGGTACGGGTCCGTTATGAGTTCTGTGACACACCCCCAAAGGAGGTCATCCTTTGGGGGCAGGACGAACAAGCACCAGCATATGCCAAAAACCGCACGGTGCACGTGGACAAAAATTTTACCATTTTCGAACGCATCCTCTGGCTCGCGCTACCTCCCGACGCGGATCAACAACTGCGCCTTCTTGTTGCCGGGCAGGAGACCTCATTGCGCCACACCGGGCCGGAAATCCGCGCGGCCTTTACGCCAACACCTCTTGATGATTCGAACTTCCCGCCCGACGTTCGCGCTCTGCGCCGCCTTGCGACTTCTCCGGTCATCCAAAAAAAATTCAAAGACGCTTGGGTATTCATTGATAGAGACACAGAAGCTGACGACAATGCCGAGCATCTATATCGCTGGATCAAGCAGAATCACCCGGAAGTGAATGCATGGTTCGTTCTCAACAATGACTCCCATGACTGGGAACGTCTTCAGAGAGAGGGATTCCGCCTCATCGCCCATGGCAGCATGGAACATGGGGCGCTATTCCTCACATGCCGCAAACTGATTTCCAGCCAGAGGGATCGCTACATTTTTGCCCCACTTGAGGAACAATACTTCTGTGATTTTTCAAGGCCTCAATTCATTTGCTTGGCCCACGGCGTTATCCAAAACGATATGTCTCCATGGTTAAACACCGTCCCATGTGATATATTTTTCAGCACAACCCCTGACGAGGCTCGATCCATCAGCGGGGAAGGCTCACCTTACATAATTACAGAAAAAGAGCACCGTGTAACGGGACAACCCCGTTACGACCACCTGCTTGAGCCATGCAAGAAAGAAAACATTCTTCTCATCATGCCAACATGGCGTGCAAACCTGGTCGGCAAATGGGATGGCAAGGGACAACGTCGTGAAAAAAATCCAAACTTCCAATCTTCTGACTATGTAGCGATATGGAAGGATGTTCTCGAAGATCCACGCTTGAAAAATCTACTTACGCGCTACGGATACGAGGTAATCTTTTTCTCCCACCCAGGCTTTGCTGATTACCTTGAAGAAATGCCGTTTCCTTCATTTGTGAAAAAGTTTTCCAAGCGCTACGGCTCCCTGAGTGACACCATGCGCAAAAGCAAAATCATGATCACGGACTTTTCCTCAGTGGCATTTGATATGGCTTATATGTGCAAATCAGTCATATACTATCAGTTTGAAAATCGTGACCACTTCGTTAAAAGCCAGATGTGGTCTAGTGGGTATTTTAACTATAACAAAATGGGATTCGGTCCTGTTTGCCTAGATAGGAGCACACTATTTTTACATTTAGAAAAGGCTCTTGAAGTTGATGGTCAGATGCAACACCCGTATTCGGATCGAGTTGAAAATACTTTTGTCTACCATGATGCGCTCAGCTGTCGACGTGTTTTTGAAACTATTGTGGAAGCTTCAAAACCATGCACCAAGACAAAATACTCGACGACTGATATCACTAATACTGAGAAGGCATACTGATGACAAATCCTGATTCGATCTTTATGTCTATTGTAGTGCCTGTTTATAACGTTGCACAATATTTACAAAGATGCTTTGAAAGCATTTTGACGCAAAGCCTTAAAGACATCGAGGTAATATGCGTAAACGACGCGTCCACCGATAACAGCTTGAGTATACTCGAAAGTTATTCTGCCACAGATAGACGTGTAAAGATTATAAACTTTGATAAAAATCAAGGTGCAGGCGCAGCGCGAAATGCTGGAATATGCACAGCTAAAGGTAAGACAATATGTTTTATAGATCCGGATGATTTTATTCCTGAAGGATCTCTTGAAAAAAAAGCGACATTATACACAAAACACAACGCGATTATCAAGGGAAGACGCGTAGACATCACCCCAGAAGGGCATATCGTTGGCATAGAAAATTTCCCAAACGACGTGAAACAACATCCATTTACACCAAAAGATAAGCTGCGTCACCTCGACTACCTTGTAAAGCACACAACATGGCTACTGCCCCTTAGGCTACTACGAGACAATGGCATCCACTACAAAGCAGGGATAAAAACAAGCGAAGATACATATTTTTTGGCTCAATTGTTTTTCCATATAGAAAAAATGATGTGCACCGATGAGATTGTTTACTATGCAGTGCATAGGCAAGGCTCTGCAACTCGTAGAAAATTTACAATCGAAGACTACATCAACTGGCTAGAGTGCGCCGAAACTTTTTATAAATTGAGCATGATCCACAAAAAAACACTTTTTGGAGATCACTATTTCAGCAACATGTTGCTGCACACATTTAGAAAAATTATCGAACTTTCATCAAAGGACACGGAAGTTAACAATAATTTCACTAAAATTGTAGAGTACGGGCTGTACCTATTTAAAAAATATGGTGCCTACAAAAGATATCTAAACATCGAATTCAGAGACAATTTCCCAGGAATAGAAATGCTTGTGCAGCTCAGCCATGAACAAAACGGAAGCATCTCATATAAATTACATAAAGCAAAAAAAAGAATGAGCCAAGAGGCTGCAAAACGCTGCAACAGATAGAAATCCTTCCGAGTTTTCTGGAGTTGTCGCGTAAAATTGGTCAGCATGTACAGAGTGTACAGAGATAGTATTCACCTGACACTGCCGCCCCTGGCGGGGTGATTCTAGGCAGCCGCCTCGGCCGCCTTTTCCTTGCCCTTCTCCGGCTTGGGCAGGCCGTCCAGGAAGGCCTGGTTCGGCGTCCTGCCGTTCATGTTCCGGCCCTGGTGCGAGCGCTCGTGGTTGTAGCCGCGCAGTACTCATCCAGGTCGGCCTGCATCTCTTCCACCGATTCGTACCACTTCTGACGGCCCTTGATGCGGAAATGCTCGTCCAACAGCGTCCTGTGCAGCCGTTCCACGAAGCCGTTGCTCTGCGGCCTGCGCACCTTGGTGGTGCGGTGTTCGATGCCCTCCAGTTGCAGGAAGAGCTCGTACGGATGCCGGTCCGGCCTGCCGCAGAACTCGCGCCCGTTGTCCGAGAGCACCGTCTCGATCCTGGACCCGTGGCCCTCGAA
>NZ_JBTVWW010000028.1:0-40156 GCF_054819825.1 Desulfocurvus sp. DL1XJH-121 | reverse complement strand
CGCATGGGGCGCGGCCGCGTCACCTCCCCCTTCACTCCCGACAAACCAACGCCCTACCCGCGAGGGAACGCGGTGGGTGGGCGGGAGGGCACCGTTGGTTTTGCACCACGACTCTTCCTCTCCCCTCCCCGTCATAGCCCCCTCAATCCCGCGCCGACCGAACCTTGCCCGGCAAAAACGAACTCCTCAAATACCCCGGACGCACGAACAGCAACGGGTTCCGCAACACCGCGTCAGGCAACACATGATACCACCTATACCCCAGCCCCCTGAACAACCGCACGGCGCGGCCCCCGTGCCCGGCCTCCCGGGCCGCCAGCAGGGCCGCGTCCCGCTGGCAGCGCGAGCCCGCCACCAGCAGGAACACCCGCCGGTCCCAGCCCCGGCGCGCCAGGATGCCCCTGATGCGCCGGTATTCCCTGAAGCGCGAGAATCCGTCCAGCAGCGCCACGCAGGCCAGGCCCAAGCAGCCCACGCCCAGGCCGTGGGCCAGCATGTGCACGGGCAGGGGCCAGTGCGCCGAACGGGCCAGGGCCGCGCCCAGGAGCGCGGCGGCCGCCCCGATGCAGGTTGCGGCCAGGGCGTTGGGCAGGGGCGAGGCCCGCACGTAGCGGACCAGGGCGGACAGGGGCGCGGGCCGAAGGCGGGCGTCGGTGTCGGGCATGGGTCGAACCGGGGTCAGGGTGTGCGGCGCAGGGGGATGGCGGAGACCGAAATCTCCGCGCCGTGGGGCCGGATGTCGTAGCCGAGGGTGATGGCGTAGCGCCGTGGGCTGGCGGCCAGGTCCAGGACCACGCGCAGGCGCTGTTCGTCCTTGTGCAGGTAGGTGCGGATGCGGCGCACGATCTTGCCGCCGCCGTCGGGCACATAGGCCTCGTCCCATTCCCGCACGCCCTTGAAGTCCAGGATGATGCGCGGCTCCTTGCCGTCCAGCACCTCGGAGGCAGGCCAGGAAAAGGCCCCGTCCGGCAGGCGGACGAAGACCATCTCCTCGTTGCCGAAGGGCACCAGCCGCACCCGCCCGCCCGCGCCCGCCCCGCAGGGCGCGGCCCAGGCCAGGAGCAGCAGAGCGGCGAGCGCCAGCGGCGCGAACACGGCGGCGCGGTGTCTGGCTGTGGCGGGGCTGCTGGGCATGGCTGCTCCGGTCCGGCGTTTCAGGGCCTGAAATCCTCGGCGGAAAACCGCGTGACCTGCACCCAGGACGTCTCCCCGGGGCGGTATTCCGGGTCCCAGGCGTCGGCGTGGTGGTAGGCGCAGACGAATTCGCCATCCGCCGTCTCCACCCAACCCGAGTATCCGTAGTCGCACCAGGCCGCGCCGTGGTCCTCGGCCAGGGTCAACACCCGCTGGCGGGCCAGGGCGTCGGGCAGTCCCAGGGCGGTCTTCCATTCCCATACATAGGGTGTTTGCCCGCCAGGTTCAAGGGCGGACAGGCGCACCTCGCGCCACACCGAGGCCCCCCGCCCGTCCGGGGCCGCGCCGAAGAGCACGGGCCGCCGCAGCACGGAGCCGGGATCCAGGTCCAGCACGGCCTGGGAATTGCCGCCCACGAAGACTTCCAGCCTGCCCGCGTCGTATTCCAGGCGGATGGAATTGAAGGCCCCGGGGGCCAGGGGCACGCCCCGGCTCAGCCGCACACAGGCAGGCAGGTCCTCGTCCTCGCGCACCAGGGGCGTGAGCCGGTTCTCCTGGATCAGCCAGGTGACGCCCAGGCGCAGGATGCCGCCGCCGCCCCGGCCTGGCGTGGCCATGACCACTGCCTTTAGGCTGGCCTTGGCCCCGGCAGGATGGGTCAGGGGCCTGAGGGCGTAGAACCCCGGGCCGTGGTCCGGCGGCTCCAGGCGCAGCCCCCCCGGGGTCAGGGCCGGGCCGGGGCCATGGTGCGCCGGGCCGTGCACGGCGAAGCCCTCGAGTTCCCCGGCGTCGCCCATCCAGGCGGCGGTGCCGCCCGCTGGCCCCCGGTTGCGGTAGGTCACCAGCAGCTTGCCCGAGCGGGTCAGGCCCAGGGTGGGCCGGTGCCCCACCAGGCAGGTGGGGCGCGGCGCGCTCCAGGTGCGGCCGCAGTCCAGGCTTTCGCAAAGATACATGGGCTCGAAGACCTGGCTGTTCTCGCGCATGAGCGCCAGGATGCGCCCGTCGGGCAGCCGGACCATGGAACCCTCGCAGAGCACCAGGTTCGGGTCCCCGCCCAGGACGGCGCGCGGCTCCCAGGTGCGGCCGTGGTCGCGGGAGGCGAAAATCCGCTGCACTGCCGGGCGCTGGCCCGCCGCGGGGTTGACCTCGCCCTCGTGGCGGTGGGTGCAGGACAGCCAGGTCCCGTCGTCCGCCGCCAGGGCCCGGTCCGGGATGCCCGGGGGCATGCCCTTGTAGGGCTCGGCCGCCCAGGTGCGGCCCTGGTCCGGGCTGCGGTAGGCCAGGCGGCCCGCGTCGTCCAGGATGACCAGCTCCCCGGGCGCGGGCTCGGCGAAGCGTGGGCAGTGGCCGGTGTCGGGGTTGAGGACCTCGGGCGCGCTCCAGGCGCGGCCCTGCGCGTCCCCACGCGAGAGCAGCAGCCTGCGCCGCTTGGGCACGTGGGCGTCGGCCTCGCGGTAGGCGCAGACGAGGCCGCCCAAGGGCAGCCGCAAGAGGTCGGGAAAGGACAGGTACTCCCCGGGCCGCCTGTCCAGCACGGTGTGGCGGTCCGGGTCCTGATGCAGGCTGGGCACGCGGCCTCCTAGTCGCAGGGAACGGGGCGTTCGCGGTAGGTCAGCTGGCCCGTGGTTTCCAGCACGGCCCGCCAGTAGTCCGAGTCGATGTTCAGCTTGCGGCGGCCCCGTGTAACCAGGGACAGGGGCAGGTGGATGTAGTGCCCGCGCATCTTGCTGACCACCATGCCCGTCTTCCCGGCCATGGCCGCGTGCACCGCGTGCTGCCCCAGGAATCCGCAATAGACCCGGTCGTTGGCGTTGGCCGGAACCGAGCGGATGATGTAGCTGGGGTCGATGAACTTCAGCGTCAGGGGGATGTCGCGCTCCTTGCAGTAGGCCGCGATCTCCTGGCGCAGGATGGTGCTGATGTCCCCGAGCTTGGGGTTGCCCGAGGCGTCGGTGCCCTTTTCCGTGCGGCAGAGCTCCTGGCCCGCGCCCTCGGCCACCACGATGACCGCGTGGTGGCGGTGGGCCAGGCGGCGCTCCAGGGCCGGGAGCAGGCCGGTCTCGCCCAGGAGCTCCAGCGGGGCCTCGGGCACCAGCACGAAGTTGACCTCCTTCAGCGCCAGGGTGGCCTGGGCCGAGATGAACCCGGACTCCCGGCCCATGAGCTTGACCATGCCCACGCCGTTGTAGGCCCCGGTGGCCTCGGTGTGGGCGCACTGGATGGCCTGGGTGGCGGCCTCCACGGCCGTGTCGAAGCCGAAGGACTGGAAGATGAAATTGATGTCGTTGTCGATGGTCTTGGGGATGCCGATGACCGCGATCTTCAAGTTCCTGGCGGCCACGTTCTCCTGCACCTTCTGGGCGGCCTTCATGGTCCCGTCGCCGCCGATGAAGAAGACCACGGAGATGTTCATGCGCTCCAGGGCGTCCACGATGTCCTCGGGGGGCTGGGGCCCGCGCGAGGAGCCGAGGATGGTGCCGCCGAACATATGGATGTTGGAGACCTTTTCCGGCGTCAGCTCGGTGATGGGGTGGCCGTATTCGGGCATGAAGCCCTCCAGGCCGAAACGGATGCCCAGGCAGCCCGCCACGTTGTAGTTGTGGTGGGCCTCCATGACGATGGCCCGGATCACGTCGTTGATGCCCGGGCAGAGGCCGCCGCAGGTCACGATGGCGCACTTGGTCTTGGAGGGGTCGAAGTAGGTCTTCTCCCTGGGCCCGGCCTGCTCGAAGGACAGCTTGGCGGTCTTGCCCGCGGGCAGGTCCAGCTCCTCCTGCAGATAGATGTCCACGCGCGCGTGCTCGGGAACGAACTTGCAGTGGGGCATGGGCGAGGCGATCTTGGCCGGCCCCAGGGTGGCGATGGCCGTGCTCTGCTTGTCCGGAACGGCGGCCTTGGCGGCGGCCCCGGGCTTGGCGGCCTTGGCGGGGGCCTTGGGCTTCTTGGGCTTGGACGCGGGCATGGAGACTCCTTTGGACTTTCCGAAAACGGCGCGCGGGGTCAGGCGGCCCCGCGCGCCGGGACAACTACTTCACGTGGCAGCCCGCGCACTTGACGGGGCCGAAGGCCGGGGCCTTCTCCGTTTTCAGGGCCTTGTGGCAGCCCAGGCAGCTCTGCTTGCCGGGCTTGTGGTAGGCCAGATAATAGGCCTTGTCGCCCTTCTTGGTGCTCACGTCGTCGTGGCATCCGGCGCTCTTGCAGGCCACCACGGCCGACTTGCCGTCCCACTTGTGGTGGCAGGCCGTACAGTCCAGGGCCGCGTGCTTGGCGTGGGGGAAGAGCACCGTGGGCTTGGTGGCCGTGGCCCCGTCGGGCACCTGCATGGTGATGGGGTCCTTGGGCGCGTCTGCGGCGCTCAGGGGCAGTGCCGCCAAGGCCAGAAGAGCCAGGGCCGAAAGCAGCAAGAACGTGGTTCGCGGGAATCCTTTCATGGTCATCCTCCTTGCAGCCGCGCGGGCTGCCCTGCGGTTGTCGCAGTCATACGAAAAGAACATACCAGGGCCGCCGGCCTGCGGCAAGGCGCGGCCGCGTTTCCCGTATCTGGGCGCAAAATACCGTGACACGGCAAGGCGAATCGTGTAACCGCAAGGCGGGGCGGCCCCGTGCACCGGCCGGTCGCAGGCCCCGGGAGGAACGACGCGATGCATATTTCCGAAGGCGTTCTGAGCGCGCCCGTGCTGGGCGGCGGCGCGGCCCTGGCGGCCGTGGGCACCTGGATCGGGCTGCGCAGGCTGGACTACGACAAGCTGATGACCGTGGCCATCCTGTCCTCGGCGTTCTTCGTGGCCTCGCTGATCCACGTGCCCGTGGGCGTGTCCAGCGCCCACCTGATCCTCAACGGCCTCCTGGGCGTGGTCCTCGGCTGGGCCGCCTTCCCGGCCGTGCTCGTGGCCCTGTTCCTGCAAGCCCTGCTGTTCCAGTTCGGCGGCATCACCGTGCTCGGGGTGAACACCTTCAATATGGCCGCCCCGGCGGTGCTCTGCGCCCTGGCGCTCCAGAAGCCCCTGGCCGTCGGCGGCACCGCGCGCACAGCGGCGGCCTTCGCCTGCGGCTTCCTGTCCGTGGGCCTGTCCGCGGGCCTCACGGCCCTGTCCCTGGCCCTGTCCGGGGAGGGTTTTCTGGGCGTTGCCGGGACGCTGTTCCTGATGCACCTGCCCGTGATGGTGGTGGAGGGGCTGGTGGTGGCGTTCGCCGTGCCGTTCCTGACCAAGGTGCGGCCGGAGGTGCTGGCGTTCCGGACGGCGTAGCGCCCCTACTCCCGCACCGCGATCAGCGTCACGTTGTCCTTCCCGGACCGGCGCAGGGCCAGCCCCGCCAGGTCCCGCACCGCCCCGCGCAAATCCCTCGCCTCGCCCAGTCGCGCCAGGTCCTCCCCGGCGACGGCCCCGTACAGTCCGTCCGTGCAGAGCAGCAGCACGTCCCCGGGCGCAAGATTCAGGTCGTCCACGTCCGGCTCCAGGTAGGGGCAGCCCAGGCAGAGTCTGAGCTCGTTGCGCCGGGGATGGACGTCGGCCTGGGCCTCGGTCATGCCCCCGGACTCCACCAGGGTCTGAAGCACGGTGTGGTCGCGGGTCAGGCGCACGGCCCGGCCCTCGCGCACCAGGTACAGACGGCTGTCCCCCACATGCACGAACACCGCGCGCCCGTCTTTGATGTACACGGCCGTGAGGGTGCAGCACATGCGCTCCAGGGGCTTGTGCCCGTTGCGCGCCGCGCGGATGCTGAGGTCCGCGGACAGGACCCGCGAAACCAGCGCGTCGCGGGGCTCGCGCGCCTCGTCCATGGCCCGCAGGCTGCGCATGGCCAGGGTCGCGGCGTTGCCCCCGCCCCGGCCCACGCCCACCCCGTCGGCCACGGCGGCCAGCAGCCCCCGCCCCACGCGGCGGATCAGGAAACGATCCTCGTTGCGCGGGCGCACGTCGCCCCGGCGGCTGAGGCCGAAGCCCCGGAGTGCGGGATCAGACATCGCACACCTCGGCGCTGCGCAGCTCCACGCCCATGGCCTTGGCGCGCGCCGAGATTTCCTCCATGAGCTCACGCACCCCGGCCTGGGCCTCCTCGGGATAGAACAGGTACACCGAGGTCATGCGCCGAGACCCGGCCAGAGCCTCGCCGCACAGGGGCGCGAGCACGGCCCCGGCCTCGGCCATGTCCGCGTAGCGCTCCTTGGGGTTGCGGCGGCAGCAGGTGAGGATGAACTCCCGCAAGGGCCCGGGCAGGTCCGGAAGCTTGGCCGCCGGGTCGGGCACGTCCCGGGTGCGGTGCATCTGGGCCAGCTCCTCGCGCGTGGCCGCCTGGTAGGGGCGCTCGCCCATGACCATCTCCCAGGCCATGAGCCCCACGGAATACATGTCCCCGCGCGGGCCGCAGCCGTGCTTGCCCGTGCCCTCGGGCGGGGCGTACAGGGGCGTGCCCGGGATGTGCCCGCCCACGTCGGCCTCGCCGCCCTCGGGGCCGCGCGCCAGGCCGAAGTCCAGGATCTTGATGCGGTCGCCCGGGAGCACGTAGATGTTTGCGGGCTTCACGTCGCGGTGCACCACCCCCCGCTCGTGGGCGTAGGCCAACCCGGAACAGACCTGGGCCAGGATGCGGGCCGCGCGGTGCGGGTCCATGCGCCCGGCGCGGTCCATGATCTCGCGCAGGGAGTAGCCGTCCATGCGCTCCATGATGATGAACACCGTGCGGAAGGCCTCCTCGATGTCGAAGACCTGCACGATGCTCGGATGGCGCAGGGAGGCGATGAGGCTGGCCTCGCGGCGGAAGGATTTCAGGAACTGCGGGCGCATGGCCATGTCGTGGCGCATCATCTTCACGGCCACGGGCATGCCCAGGGCCCGGTGCTCGCCCTGGTAGACGATGCTCCACTCGCCCTTGCCGAGCTTCTTGCTGATGACGTACTTGGCCACGGTGCGGTCCGCCGTGACCTGGGAGGACTCGAAGCGGTTGGCCACCAGCTCCGTGAGGAAGACCAAGAGCCCGGGCTGCTCCCGGGACAGGGCCTCGAAGTCCTCGCGGTCCAGCCGCCAGGCGACCACGGAGTCCAGGGCCACGACGCTGGCGGTCCTGGGCTCGCCCGTGAGCACGCCCATCTCGCCCACCACGTCCCCGCGCCTGAGCTCGGCGATGGAGTGGGTCCGGCCGTCCTTGTCCACCACCACGCGGCAGGCGCCCTCCTGGATCACAAACAGCCGGTCCCCGGCCTCGCCCTGGCTCAGCAGGCGCTGCCCGGCGGCGAATTCCTCGCGCCGCAGGCTGTTCAGCAGGCGGCAGATCGCCCCCCGGGGCACGGATTCCAACAGCGGGATGCGCAACAGGAAATCGATGTCCGCCGGGTCCATGGGCAGGTCCCAGATGCCCGGGTCCGCGCCCGGGGAGTCGAAGGCCAGGCCCCAGAACCCCCCGGCCCCGTCGCCGCCCGCCTCCCAGGCCCGGCGGCAGCCCAGGATGCGCCAGGTCCCGGCCTTGCGGTCGAAGAACTGCAGCACGCAGGATTCGGGATCGGGCAGTCCGGCCCCGGTTTCGATGAGCACGCCCCCGGGGCTCTGGTTGTGCACGTCCACGAAGACCACGGCCCGGGCCCCGTCGCCGTCCGCGCTCTCGGACAGGCGCAGCACCCCGACTCCGGGCGGGTCCAGGGGCATGCGGTCCTGGCCCCTGCGCTCCGCGCTCTCCTCCCTGAAACGTCCTGACATGGCGTGTCCCCCTTGGGATCCGCATATCACGCCAGGGCCGTGAAATGAAGCGGCATCCCGTCCTTGGCCCCGGCGCGCGCGGCGTGTAGGCTTGCATCCGACGCCAACCATCCAGCCCAGGGAGAGAGCATGAAATCCTATCGCAAGGAATTGTGGTTCGAGGTGCCCGCGCGGCGGGGCTTCGTGAACATCACCAGCCAGGTGGAGGACTGCCTGCGCGAGTCGGGCGTGCGCGAGGGGCTCTGCCTGGTCAACGCCATGCACATCACGGCCAGCGTGTTCATCAACGACGACGAGTCCGGCCTGCACCACGACTACGAGGTCTGGCTGGAGAAGCTGGCTCCCCACGAGCCCGTGTCCGGCTACCGCCACAACGTGGGCGAGGACAACGCGGACGCGCACATGAAGCGCCAGGTCATGGGACGCGAGGTGGTGGTGGCCGTGACCGAAGGCAGGCTGGATTTCGGCACCTGGGAGCGCATCTTCTACGGCGAGTTCGACGGCCGCCGCAGAAAGCGGGTTCTGGTCAAGATCATCGGCGGATAGCAGGCAGGCCGTCCACAAACGCACGATCGCTTCGCTGCTGCGTTGCTGCGAAAAATTCAAACCCTCGCGTAGCGTAAGCGCGGGGAGTACGCGTCGGTCTTGAAAATTTTGCAGGAAAGCAAAATTTGTCGATGCGGCGATGCGCATCGCCCGCAGGGGCGCAGGCCGGGACGGCTGGCGAACAATTTTCCTTGCGCCTTGCACTCGCACATTTGTGAACAGCCTGCGAGAAAACAAAGCGATTCCAGCCGCGCCCAGTCCGGCCGCGCCGGTTTTCTTTTTCCCTATTTTCCTTGACGGTTGAAAAAAACGCTCCTAATTGTTCCTTTTGGGACAATCTTGTGACGGAACCGTCACAATACAGGACAGCACCAAGGTCGCATGTATGGAACGCATCTCTCCTCTCTATTTCGACAAGGCCGACCACCGCCTGCTGGCCATAGTCAACGAATTCATGGAGAACGATCCTTCCTTCAAGGATTTCTCCAGCCTGCTGACGCCCTATCTGCACCCCCACGGCATCAAGGAGCTGGCCTCCTCCACGGGCCTGCGCATCGCCTACGCCGTGATCCGACTGCTGACCTCCCTGGAAAAGGGCCAGGCCCAGGAACGCCTCCAGGCCCTGGCCGCCCTGCGCGACGAGGTCCTGACCACGGCGCGCGGATCCATGCGCACCAACACGGCCCGCGCGCTGCTGCAGATCATGAAGGAACTGGTGCGCGCCAAGGGCCGCCACATGCACCAGCTCAAGCTGGCCCACGATTTCCGCCAGGTCATCAGCGGCAGGCCGCGCATCGTGCGCCGCGAGCTGCGCAAGTACTACCTCGTGGAAATGCCCGAGGAATGGAACCAACGGGCCTTCGACCACCGGGTGCACGACGCCAACACCAAGGGCCGCAAGTCCCCCACCCACCTGATCATGGACGCCTGGATCAAGGGCATCCGCGACCTCACTGTGGTCTATTACAACTGCGTGAGCCCCCAGACCGTGAAGGAACTGCTGGAGGCCGCCTCCATCATGGGCATCTCCGTGCGCTTCGGCCTGGAGTTCTCGGCCACCTTCCGGGGCCGCTACGTGAAGCTCATCTGGGAGCCCGGGGGCTTCACGGACATCCAGGGGCACCTGGACTTCCTGGAGAGCGAGTCGGCCCAGGAATTCCTCAGGCTGGGGGCCGAGGCCGCCAGCTACGAGCAGTCTTACGTGTTCGACGCCCTGGAGGCCTTCAACAGCGTACACGCGCCCATCTTCGCCCGGGAGTTCGGGGTGGAGCGCCCGGTGATCAGCGAGGCGGACTTCCGCGCGGCGCTGGGCAGCGGGCAGCCCTCCCTGCACCACCTGGGGGCCTTCATCCACGCCAGGGCCCTGCCCTCGCTGCGCAGGCGCTTTTCCGAGCTGCGCCGCAAGTCCGCCGCGCCCAAGGGCGGCCTCACGGACGAGGAACGCGCCGCGGCCGAGGCCCAGTCCGCGTCCATCGCGGCCCTGGACCCGGCCACCATCGTGGAGCGCTACCTGGCCCCTGCAGCCAACCCGGACCTCAACAACCCCAACGTGCCCAGCAGCCAGGCCCCGGAGCTCATGCGCCTGTCCCCGGCCGGGCTGGCCGTGACCCTCAAGGCCCTGCACCCGGGCAGCGGCATCACCCTCTGCACCACCGGACTCAGGTCCTCGGACGTGGTGGAGATCCTCTACACCTGCGGCGGGGCCATCACGCACCTGGAGATCCTGAGCCTCAAGCGCCACCTCTACGAGCCCCACGGCGACGCCGCGGCCCTGAACGAGATCATGCAGGCCGTGAACGACGCCAACGTGGTCATCCTCAAGCGCATCCTGCGCGGCTGCCTCGCCGAGGTGGACGAACAGCAGCCCCCGGACGAGGACGCCCGGGAGCGGGGCGAGGCCCTGCGCGAGGTGCTGGGCGACATCGGCGGGCTGGTGCAGCGATACAAGGGCACGCCCCTGCGCCCGCGCTTCGGCACGGGCTCCACGGGCGAGTCCTCGCGCTCCATCGGCATGGGCTTGGTGGTGCTGGACACCCTTTCGCGCGGCGCGGTCAAGGCCCTGCGGCGCAAGCAGGAGTACCTGGAAATCGAGATCCCCGTCACCGTGCTCCTGGAAAAACAGATCACCCACACCCCCCGGGACCACGGCGGCCGCCTCTGGCGGCTGATGAACTGGCTGGTCTCCCGCGTGCCCGGGCTGGAGAACCTGACCTGCCGCACCACCCGCTCCTGGCAGGTGCGGGGCTTCAAGGTCACGGCGGACGGGGCCGGGAACATCGGCATCCTGGGCGGGGTGCGCGACCCCGACACCTCCTGCTTCGGCCAGGAGGGCAACGGCTGCAGCGAGGACGATCCCAAGGTCGGCCCCCGCTACCTGAACAGCCACCTGGTCAACTGGCTGAAGGTCCTGGTGGGCTTCATCCCCGCCTTCCTGACCTTCATGCTGACCAAGGACTGGTGGGTCCTGGCCTACCTGGGGGGCCTGATCTGGTTCGGCATCACGGGCCTGCGCAACGTGATCCAGGCGGTGCTCGGCGGCGGCGGCCTGCGCAACCTCTCGCTGCTGCGCTGGTACGACTACCTCAACTGGGGGCGCATCAGCGACTCGCTCCTGTACACGGGCTTTTCCGTGCCGCTTCTGGACTGGCTGACCAAGTCCCTGTTCCTGGACCAGGGCCTGGGCATCAACACGTCCACCGCGCCCGTGACCCTGTACACCATCATGGCCCTGGTCAACGGGCTGTACATCTCCAGCCACAACCTGTTCCGGGGGCTGCCCAAGAGCGCGGCGGCCTGGAACTTCTTCCGCAGCATCCTGTCCATCCCCCTGGCCGTGCTGTTCAACGCGGCCCTGGGCGGCATCCTGGGCATGGCCGGCGTGGCCGCCGTGGACTCGGTGCTCCAGAAGTGGGCGGCCGTGATCTCCAAGCTGGCCTCGGACTGCGTGGCCGGGATCATCGAAGGGGCCGTGGACAGGGGCTACAACATCTCCATGCGCATGTGGGACTACACGGGCAAGCTCCGGCAGGTCTTCGAGGTCTTCGCCCGCCTGGAGGTCATGTTCCCGGACGAGGACATGCGCCAAGTCATGGCCCATCCGGACTACCTGTCCCAGATCACCGAGGGCACGGGACTGGACAAGGTGGTGACCATCAACGCCCTGGATCTGCTCTGCTTCTGGATGTACCAGCCCCGGGCGGCCACGGCCCTGGCCCGGGCCCTGGAGGACATGAGCCCCGAGGAGCGCTGCATCCTGCTGGTCTCCCAGCGCGTCCTGACCCAGGAGCGGGAGGTCTCGCAGCTCTTCGTGGACGGCGTGGTGGGCGCGCGCTTCGCCCGGGCCCTGTCCTTCTACCTCACGCGCTACCAGGACTACCTGCGCAACCTCTACGACATGACCCGGCGCATGGGCCTGGACGACGGCGAGGGCCTGCCTGCGGCCTGCCGCGACCCCAAGGCGGGCAAGGACCGGATTTCGCGTTGACTTTCCCCGGGCCCCGCCTACCCTGAGGCCATGAGATCACGCACCGCCACCATTCTCGCGGGGCTGTTCGCCCTGCTGGCCTGCCTTGCGGCCCCGGCCTCGGCCGCGGACGGGGAGCAGGCCCTGGACGCCATGACCCTGGAGCAAAAGGTCGGGCAGCTGTTCTGCGTCTCCTTCCGGGGCCCGGCCCTGGGCCCGCGGCTTCGCGCCTTCATCCAGCAGCGCCACGTGGGCGGCCTGATCCTCTACGACGCCTGGGGCAACGTGGAGAACCCGGCCCAGGTCGCCCGCCTGGCGCGGGACTGCCAGCAAGCGTCCCTCGCCGCCGGCCAGCCCGGGCTGTTCCTGGCCGTGGACCAGGAGGGCGGGCCCGTGAGCCGCCTGCGCCGGGGCTTCGCCGTGCCGCCCTCGAACATGGCCGTGGGCGCGACCGGGGACCCGGCCATGGCCGCCCTGGCCGCGCGCGTCAACGCCGAGCAGCTCCGCGCCGTGGGCCTGAACATGGACTTCGCGCCCGTGGCCGACGTCAACTCCAACCCCGCCAACCCCATCATCGGCTCGCGCTCCTACGGCGGCGACCCGCGCCTGGTGGCCCGCTTCGCGGCCGAGGCCGTGCGGGCCTACAACCGGGCCGGAATCCTCTCCGTGGCCAAGCATTTCCCCGGGCACGGGGACACTGGCCTGGACTCCCACCTGCGCCTGCCCGTGGCGGACCACCCCCGCGCGCGCCTGGACGCGGTGGAGCTGCCGCCCTTCGCCTCGGCCATCCAGGCCGGGGTCCCGGCGCTGATGACCGCCCACGTGGTGGTCCCGGAGCTGACCGGGGCGCTGCCCGCCACCCTGTCGCCGCGCGTGCTCACGGGCCTGTTGCGCACGGAGATGGGCTTCGACGGCCTGGTGTTCACGGATTCCATGGGCATGGGCGCGGTGCGCAAACATTTCGGCGTCGCGGACGCGGCGCTCAAAGCCTTCCTGGCCGGGGCCGACGTGCTGCTCTACGGCGCGGACAGGGACGCCGAGCCCGAGGACTTCGTCCCGGCCTGGGAGGCGCTGGTCCAGGCCGTCGGCCGGGGCGACATCCCCATGGACCGCCTGGACCGCTCCGTGGCGCGCATCCTGCGGGCCAAGCAGCGCTTCGGCCTGCTCGCCCCCGCGCAGCCCGACCCGGCCCTGGCCGCAAACGGGACGGACACCCCGGCGCAGCGCGAGGCCTTGCAGGCCCTGGCCCGGCGCTCCCTGGTGTCGGGGCGCGACTACGCCTCCCCGGGCCGGGCCCGGACTCTGCCCCTGGCCGGGGACGAGGACGTCCTCGTGCTCTGGCCCGGCGCGCCCGATCCCCTGCCCGTGGAGGCCGCGGACGAGACCTGGATCATGCCCCTGCCCCTGGACCCGGACGACGAGGACAGGGCGCGGGCCCTGGACGCTGCGCGGGCCTTCACGGCCGTGGCCGTGTTCACCAGCCGCGCGGACAAGCGGCCGGGCCAGGCCGCCCTGGTCCGGGCCCTGGTCGCCGAGCGCCCGGCCCCCAGGGTCGCGGCCGTGTCCCTGGACACGCCCTACGACATCCGCTCCTACCCGGCCGCGCCCTGCTGGGTGGCCGCCTTTTCAAGCGTCCCCGCCTCGGCGCGGGCCGTGCTGGATGCCCTGCGCGGGCGGTTCCCCATGACCGGGACCATGCCCGTGGACATCCCGGCGGAAACCATCGACTAGCCCATTATAGTACAAACCCCTATTGCTAGGCCCGCTTCGGGCTGCTATTCTGCTATTTCTCGAAACCTCTGCAGCCCACAGGAAAACAGATGAGCATCACCGACGACGCACAGATAGTCCGCCCCTTCATCGACGCAGTGAGCAACGTGCTTTCGACCATGGCCATGGTCAAACCGAACGCAGGCAAACCCTTCATCAAGAAAGACTCCAGCGCCCACGGCGACATCACCGGCGTCATCGGCCTGTCCGGCGCCCGCGCCGGGACCATCTCCCTGACCTTCACCAAGGAATGCGCCCTGGCCGTGGTCAGCAGCATGCTCGGCGAACCCATCACCGAGCTGGGCGACGACATCCGCGACGCCGTGGGCGAAATGACCAACATGATCTCCGGTCAGGCCCGCCAGGGCCTGCAAAAGATCGGCCTGACCATCGAAGCCGGCATCCCCACGGTGGTCATGGGCGAGAACCACAGCATCTCGCACCTCTCCAAGAACCCCATCCTGGCCGTGCCCTTTTCCACGGATCATGGGGGGTTCACTCTCGAAGTCGGCCTCGAATAAGCTCTCAGACGGTCTCCAAGCGCACGTCTGCTTCGTTGCTTCAACCACCGAAAAACCTCGCGTATTGGAATACGCGTCGGTCTTGCGGTGGTTTTGCGCCTTGCATCCGCACACTTGGAGACCGTCTGAACCATGGCGTTTTCCAAAGGGGAAAAAGGTCTCGATGGCCTGTGAACAGCGGTTGAAAGGGGGTTGATTCGCGCGTATCGTGGTCAATGCTACGGATCACTCCGAACAAGGGATTGCCATGAGAAAAGGCATCAAGATCGCGGCCCTGGCGGCAGTCGTGGGCCTGGGATTGTTTCTGGCGGCCGGGGCCGTGCTCTATGCCGTGGTGGACACCGAACGCGTGAAGACCACGCTGACGGAGCTGGTGCGCGAGCAGACGGGCCGGGAGCTGGCCTTCAAGGGCGAGGTGAGCCTGTCCGTGTTCCCCTGGCTGGGCGTGGAGATGGGGCCGGTGTCCCTGTCCAACGCCCCTGGCTTCGGGGACGCGCCCTTCGCCGAGGTGCGGCACACGGACGTGCGCGTGAAGCTTTTGCCGCTGCTGTCCAAGGACGTGCAGGTGCGCGGCGTGACCATCGACGGCCTGCGCCTGAACCTGGCGCGCAACGCCAAGGGCCGCACCAACTGGCAGGACCTGGCCGGGACCCCATCCAAGGCCGCGCCCAAGGCCGAGGCCCAAGATTCCGACCAGACGTCCGGCGCGGACAAGGCCGCCGGGCCGCTGCTGGCCGGACTGAGCGTGGACGGCGTGCGCATCACCGACGCCGGGGTCGCCTGGGCCGACGCCGTGAGCGGGCAGCGCTGCACCGTCAGCCAGGCCAGCCTGACCACGGGCCCCGTGTCCCTGGGATCGGCCTTCGACTTCTCCTTCGCGGCCCGGGCCGAGGCGGCCGAGCCCGCCCTGACGGCCAATATCGAGGTCTCGGGCCACGCGGACCCGGGCCAGGACCTGGCCAAGCCCAGGATCGACGGCCTGGCGCTGTCGGCCTCGGCCGACGGCAAGACCCTGCCCGGCGGGCACGTGGACGTGAAGCTCGGCGGCGACATCCTGGTGGACCTCACCGACGACACCATCACCGTGGCGGGGCTGAAGCTCTCGGCCCTGGGCGTGGACGTGTCCGGCGGGCTCCGCGTGGCGCGCTTCGACAGCGACCCTCAGGTGGATGCCGCCCTGACCTTCTCGGAATTCAACCCCAAGAAGCTCATGGCCGCCCTGGGCCTGCCGGAAATCGAGACCAACGACCCCTCGGCCCTGGCCAAGGCCTCGGGCAGCATCCAGGCCACGGCCAGTATGGACTCGGCCACCCTACGAAAGGTGGACCTCAAGGTGGACGACACCACCCTCACGGGCAGCGCCGGGGTCAGCCATTTCGCCAAGCCCGCCATCGTCTTCGACCTCAAGGCCGGGACCCTGGACGTGAACCGCTACCTGCCCCCCGCATCGGACAAGGGCGGGGACAAGGACGGGAGCGCCCCGGCCCAGGGCGGCGCCGCAGGCAAGGACGCGGCCAAGCCCTCCTCCGGGCTGCCCAAGGAACAGCTGCGCGCCTTGGACGTGGACGGCAAGCTGCACGTGGGCTCGCTCACCGTGCACAAGCTGCGCTTCAAGGACCTGGACGTCACGGTCAAGGCCAAGGACGGGCTGATCCGCATCTCGCCCCTGACCTTGGGCCTCTACGACGGCAACCTCAAGACCAGCCTCACCGCCGACATGCGCAGCGACGTCACGCGCTCGGCCCTGGACCTGGACCTCTCGGGCCTGCAGCTGGGCGGCCTGCTCACGGATCTCCTGGGCCAGGACAAGGTCACGGGCCTGGGCGCGGCCAAGCTGGCCCTCTCGGGCCGGGGCGAGGACTGGGCGTCCCTGGCCAGGACCCTGGCGGGTCAGGGTTCCGTGAACCTGAAGAACGGCGTGTTCAAGGGCTTCCAGATCATCCCGGACAAGGTCCGCCAGCAGGCGGCGGCCAAGAACTCCGGCGTGGCCGCCGCCAAGGCCGAAAAACAGCAGCCCTTCCAGGACATCTCGGCCTCCTTCAACGTGGACAAGGGCGTGCTCTCCACGGGCGACGTCGCCCTCAAGGCCTCGGGCATCTCGGCCACGGGCAAGGGCACGGCGGACCTCTCGCGCGAGCGGATCGACACCTACGCCGTGGTGGACATGACCGCCCTGCCCAACATCCCCTTCAGCATCAAGGGCGACTGGTCCGATCCGGACATCAGCCTGGACACCGTGGCCTTCCTGGAAGAGACGGCCAAGAGCATCGTGGACGTGCCCGTGAACATCGGCAAGGGCGCCGGCGAGGTGGGCGGCACCCTGCTCAAGGGCGGCGGCAAGATCCTGGAGGACCTCGGCACCGGCATCCGGGACATCTTCGGAGGCAAGCCCAAGAAGAAACAGGACTAGCCCCTTTCCTGTTGCATTTCCCCCCCCAAGCGGCCACACTCCCCGGAGCCCCCTTCAATCCTGAGGAATTTCATGGCCCGCGGATACCTGCTCATCCTTCTCGCCGCCGTGCTCTGGGGCTCCCTGGGCCCGGTGGCGCGCTACGCCTTCTCCCAGGGGGTGACGCCCCTGGAGGTGGCCTTCTGGCGCTGCACGATCCCCTTCGTCCCCTTCTGCGTCCAGGCCCTGCGCCGGGGGCCCCTGCGCGTGGAGCCCGGCGACCGGGCGGCCATGCTCGGATTCGCCATGGTCTGCGTGGTGGCCTTCTATTCGGTCTACCAGTTGGCCATCCACAGCGGCGGCGCGGCCCTGGCCTCGGTACTCATGTACACGGCCCCGGCCTGGGTGGCCCTGCTGGCCTGGGCGATCCTGGGCGAGGCCATGACCCCGGCCAAACTGGGGGCCGTGGCCATGACCCTGGCCGGGGTAGCGGGTGTGAGCGGCATCTTCGAGAGCGGCGCCCCGGTTTCGACTTCGTCCCTCATCCTGGGCCTGCTCTCGGGGCTGACCTACGCGGCCTACTACATCTTCGGCAAGCGGCTGCAGCCGCGCTACTCCACGCCGCTGTTGTTCATGTACTCCCTGCCCCTGGGCGCGCTGGTGCTCTTTCCCTTCGTGGAGTTCCACCCCAAGACCGCCGGGGCCTGGGCGGCCATCGCGGCCGTGGCCCTGTTCTCCACCTGGGGGGCCTACATCGCCTATTTCGCGGGCCTCAGACAGGTGGAGGCCACGCGGGCCTCGGTGGTGGCCACCGTGGAGCCCCTGGTGGCGGCGGTCATGGCCTTCGCCTGGTGGGGCGAGCGCTTCACGCCCATGGGCTACGCGGGCAGCCTGCTCATCCTCGGGGCCGTGTGCCTCATCGTCTTCGACGGCGTGCGCCAGGGCCGCAGCGTGCCCTCGCGGGTCGTGGAGAACACTGAACCGTCCAGGATTCCTTGAGGTTTTCTCTGAATATTTTATAATACACAGCAATGATTGAACAAGTCAAAGCATCGGCCGGTTCCGGCAAGACCTACGCCCTCACGGGACGCTTCGTGTCCCTGCTCTTCGACGCGCACATGGAGCATTCCCCGGCCGCCTGCGGCGGCCCCCCGGACGAGTCCTACTCCTGGACGGAAATCCTGGCCGTGACCTTCACCAACAAGGCCGCGGCGGAGATGAAGGAGCGCGTGGTCAACGCCCTCAAGGCCCGGGCCCTGGGCCAGACGGGCACGCCCTGCGACGCCTACGCCCCCCAGGCGGCCGCGGCCAGGCTGTCGCGCATCCTGCGCAACTACCACCAGCTGAACATCAGCACCATCGACAGCCTGCTCTCGCGCATCGCGCGCATCTTCGCCCTGGAGGCCGGGCTGCCCCCGGACTTCACCCCGGTCTTCGACTCGGGCGACCTGTTCAACGAGGCCCTGGACCGGCTCACGGAACAGGCCGAGGCCGGGGACGAGGCCAGCCGCGCCCTGCTGGGCGAGGCGCTCACCACCCTGCTGCTCCTGGAGAACCGCCCCGGGTTCCAGCCCGGCGCGGTCTTTCGCGAGCGGCTCAAGGCCCTGGCGGACCACCGCCTGCGGGACCCCTCGCCCTACGTCACGGACGCCGCGCGCCTGGACGCGGCCGTCACCCCCCTGCGCGAGGAGTTTCAGGCCCGGGCGCGGGCCCTGGTCCCGCTGCTCCAGGGCCTGGACCCCCTGGCCAATTTCTTGAAGTTTTTCGACAAATGCCTGGGGCACGGCCCGGCCGACGAGGTCCCCTCCTCGGCCTACGCGGCCAAGGAGTCCTTTGCCGAATGCGTGAAAAAGGCCTCCCAGGGGGCCGTGGGCGCGCCCCTGGAGCTGGCCTACATCCATTTCAAGGACGCCCACGCGGCCTACCGCGACGGCCGCGCGCTCCTGGAAGCCGCGCGCAACTGGGCCGGGTTCATCCGCCTGGCCGACGCCGTGGCCGCGCTGATGCGCGGGCGCATGGCCGAGGCCGGGGTGCTGCTCAACGCCCTGTGCCCGGCCCTGGCCAGGAACATGCTCCAGGGCGAGTTCGGGGTGCCCGACGCCTTCTGCCGCCTGGGCGCGCGCCTGCGGCACATGCTGGTGGACGAGTTCCAGGACACCAGCCGCGACCAGTGGGCGGCCATGCGGCCCCTGGCCGAGGAATGCCTGTCCCAGGGCGGGGGGCTGTACCTGGTGGGCGACGTGAAGCAGGCCATCTACGGCTGGCGCGGGGGCGACGCGCGGCTCTTCGACCAGGTGCCGGAGGACCCGGCCCTGCGCGCCGTGGCCGAGGCGCGGCGGATCACCCTGCCCATGAACTGGCGCAGCCTGGGGCGCGTGGTGGCGCACAACAACGACGTCTTCGCCCCCCTGGAATCCCCGGAGACCGCCCTGGCCGCCGCCCGGGCCATGCGCGAAAACGATCCGAACGAGGCCGTGGCCGAGCTGGCCGGACAGGTGCGCACGGCCTTCGCCGGGGCGCGCCAGGCCCTGCCCGAGGGCCGGGACGCGGGCGCGGGCTACGTGCGCCTGGCGCGGGTGGAGGCCGAGACGGGCGAGGAGCTCATGGACGCGGTGCGCGAGGAGCTCGGCGCGCTCATGGCCGAGATCACCGCACGCCGGAGCCCCGGGGACGTGGCCGTGCTGGTGCGCAGGAACGCCGAGGCCGCCCTGGTGGCGGACTGGCTCATCGGCTGGGGCCTGCCCGTGGTGACCAAGAACAGCCTGCGCCTGGCCGGGCATCCGGTGGTGCGCCAGCTCGCGGCGCTGCTCCGGTTCCTGGACTATCCCCTGGACGACCTGGCCCTCTGGGAGTTCGCCAGCGGCGGCCTGCTGCCGCCCCCGGAATGCTGGCCCGGCCGCGCCGAGCTCACGGACTGGCTCTGCGGCCTGGACCGGGGGCCGCTGTATCCGCGCTTTGTGCGCGACTTCCCCCGGGCCGCCGAGCGCTGCGTGTCGCGATACGTGAAAAAGGCCGGGTTCATGACCCCCTACGACGTGGTCAGCGAGGCGGTGAAGGATTTCGGCGTGCTCGCGCGCCATCCCGAGGCCGAGCCCTTCGTGCGCCGCTTCCTGGAGGTGGTGCACGCGGCGGAATGCGACGGCCGCCAGTCCATCGCCGCGTTCCTGGAATACTGGGACGCGGACGGGGCCGAGGAAAAGGTGCCCCTGCCCGAGAACACCCCGGCCGTGCGCGTGCTCACGGTGCACGACGCCAAGGGTCTGGAGTTCCCTGTGGTGGTGGCGCCCTTCCACCATTGGGAGGCGCGCATGGGCGGCGATCTCGCGCCCTTCGAATTCCAGGGCATGCGCCTGCTCATGCCCATGCGCCGGGAGATGGGCGAGCAGTGGCACGCCCACGTCAACACCCAGCTCGTGGAGCAGCTGGCCCTGCTCTACGTGGCCTGGACCCGGCCCCGGGAAGAGCTCTACTGCCTGCTGACCCACAGCCCGTCCTTCAAGGGCTATCGCCTGACCAAGGCCCTGGACGCCCTGCTGGCCGGGCGCGCATTCCGTCCCGGGGCCAGGGGCCTGCCCACCTGGGAGAGCGGCGCGCCGCCCCGGGGCGAGGCCCAGGCCGCCCCGCCCGCTGCCGCGCCCGCCCCGGCCCCGGCCCGGGACCAGGACCGCGACGAGCCCATGGGCTGGCTGCCGCGCCTGAAGATCCACCGCCATTTTTCCGAGAGCATGTCCCCGGACGAGCTGCTCACGGGCGCGCCCGTGTTCGACGCCCGGGTCCGGGGCACCCTGGTGCACGACGCCCTGGACCGCCTGGGCCAGACGGGCATGGACGCCCGGGGCGCGGCGCGGGCCGCGGTGAGCGCCCAGGCCGACGTGCTGCCCCCCGGGGCCGGGGCCCGCGAGGCCCTGGAGGAGGTGGTGGCCGCCATCCTGGACTGGGGCCTGGCCCAGCCGGACTTCGAGGGCTGGCTCACGCGCGGGCTGCCCGAATGCCCCATCCTGGACGAGGACGGCAACGAACACCGCCCGGACCTGCTGGTCCTGGACCCGGAGGAGACCGTGGTGGTGGAATACAAGACCGGCGCGCCCGACCCGGCCCACGAGGTCCAGGTGCGCCGCTACATGCGGCTGCTCGGCTCCATGCGGGGCGTGTCGCGCAACATGCGCGCGGTCATCGTCTACCTGGACGGTCGCCGCATGCGGGAGGTGCTGCCCTGATGATTTCCCCCAACCGCGAGGGCTCCCTGTGGGTGGTCAGCGCCTGCCTGGCGGGCCAGGCCTGCCGCTACGACGGCCACGCCCAGCCCATGGAGCAGGTGCGGGAGCTGGTGCGCCGGGGCCGGGCCCTGCCCGTGTGCCCGGAGCAGATGGGCGGCCTGCCCACCCCGCGCAAGCCCTGCGAGCTGGTGGACTGCGGCGCGCGGGGCTACCGCGTGCTGGACTCCAAGGGCCACGACCACACCCGGGCCTTCCGCACCGGGGCGCGCGAGGCCCTGGAGATGGCCCTGCTCTTCGGGGCCAAGGGCGCCATCCTCAAGACCCGCTCCCCGTCCTGCGGCTACGGGTCGGTCTACGACGGCACGTTCCGGGGCATCCTGACCAGCGGCCGGGGCGTGTTCGCCGACCTGCTCCTGGGAAAAGGCTTCGAAATTCTCACCGAGGAGGACCTGGGGGGCCTGCTTTGAGGCGTCCCTTCACCCTGGTGGACTGGCGCACGGACTGCATGGGCGCCCTGGCCGAGTTGATCCCCCTGCGCACGGGGGGCGACATGCGCGAGGCCCTGGTCCTGTTCCCGCACCAGCGCCCGCGCAGGCACCTGCTGCGCCGCATGGCCCGGGACCCGTGCCTGGAAAAACCCCTGTTCCCCCCGCGCATGGCCGGGGTGGGCCAGTGGCTGCCCGGGCTGCGGCGGGAACTGGACCCGCGCCCCCTGGCCACGGCCGGGCCCCTGGACCGCGCCGGGCTGCTCTACGAGGTGGTGGCCGGGCTGCGGGGCGAGGGCCGGGGCCTGCTGGCCTCCCTGCCCCTGGCGCGGGACCGCTTCTTTCCCTGGGGCGCGCGCCTGGCCGAGCTAATGGAGGAGCTGGCGCGCCACGCCCTGACGCCCGCCAATCTGGCCAACCTGGGCGGCGAGGTGCTGCCCATGGCCGAGGCCCTGCTGGAACAGCTGGGCGAGATATTTTCGCGCTACGAGGCGGCCCTGGCCGAGCGCGGCTGGACCACCCCGGGCCTGGACGAGCGCTACGTGGCCGCCCACGCGGACGAGGCCGCCGAGGCCGTGGGCCCGGGCCCCGCGTTCATCGTGGGCTTCTACGCCCTGACCGGGGCCGAGGAGGCCGTGTTCCGCGCCCTGTGGGAGCGCGGGGCCGAGGTGGTGCTGCACACGGACCCGGCCCTGTCCGCCGGGGATGCGGCGGGCCACTGGGCCTGCCGCGAGCATGCGCTCTGGATGCGCTCCTGGGGCGCGCGGGCCGAGGTCTTCGCCCCAGACGGCGAAGCGCCGCGCGCGGGCGGCCCGGACCTGCGCCTGTACGAGGGCTTCGACCTGCATTCGCAGCTCTCGGCCCTGCGCGCGGAGCTGGACGCCGCCCCGGCCGGGGACACGGCCGTGGTCCTGCCGGACACCTCGGGGCTGATGCCCGTGTTGCACCACCTGCCCGTGAAGGACGTGAACATCTCCATGGGCTATCCCCTGGCCCGCTCCAGCCTGAACCGGTTGCTGGAGACGGTGCTGCGCCTGCAGGAGACCGCCGCCGGGCCCGGGCGCTACCATTGGCGCGAGGTCATCGCGCTCATCCGCCACCCCTACGTGAAAATGCTGGAGCCCGTGGCGGGCGCGCCCGTCCGGGGGCTCCTGCGCGAGCTGGAGCGCTCGGTGCGCGGGGGCGGGCGCTACCTGGACCCGCTGGCCTGGGAACCGGCCCTGGACTCCCTGCCCCCCGGGGCCGTGGCCGAGGGTGCGGACCCCGAGGCCGCGCTCAGGGGCGTGCGCGCGGTGCTCGCGGCCTGCGTGGAAAATTTCGCGCACACCCCCACCCCCGAGGCCCTGGGCCGGGCGCTCCTGCATTTGGCGCGGACCCTGGCCCCGGCCCACGGCGCGGACCTCTGGCGGCGCTTCCCCATCGACGCGGAATGCCTCTACCGCCTGTCCTCGTCCCTGATCCCCGCGCTCACGAACAGCTACATCAGCCAGGACCCCATGGACCGCGCTGTGCTCTACGCCATCCTGCGCCGCCTGCTCGAGGCCGAGCGCGTGCCCTTCGAGGCCGAGCCCCTCACGGGCCTGCAGGTCCTGGGCATGCTGGAATCGCGGCTGCTCAGGTTCGCGCGGGTCCTGGTGCTGGACGCGGAGGACGACAAGCTGCCCGGCGGCCAGGCCCACGATCCGCTGTTGCCCGACTCCCTGCGCATGCTCCTGGGCCTGCCGGACAGCCGCCAGCGCGGCCTGGTGGCGGCCTACAATTTCCACCGCCTGGCGGCCGGGGCCGAGGAGGTCCGCGTGTTCTACCAGGCCGGCGAATCCGCCGGGGACAAGGCCGGGAAGCCCGTACGCAGCCGCTTCGTGGAGCAGCTGTTGTGGGAGAAGGAGAAGCAGCTCAAGCGCATCGTGCGCCCCGGGGACGGCGGGCCCCTCGAAGCCGTGGCCCTGCCCGTGGCCTCCCTGCCGCCCCTGGACGGCGGCGTGGACAAGACCCCGGCGGTGCAGGCCAGGCTGGAGGACCTGCTGCGCACGCGCGAAATTTCCGCGACCTTCCTGGACTCCTACCTGCACTGCCCGGCGCGCTTCTTCCACGAACGCCTGACCCCGCTCCGGGAGCCCGAGGCCGTGAACGAGGAAGGGGACCCGCGCGAGGCGGGCCAGCTGGTGCACGACGTGCTGCAGTCCTTTTTCGAGCCCCACGTGGGCGCGCACGTGAACGTGGCCGGGCTGGACCCGGCCCCGCTGCTGGATGATTTCAGCGACCTGCTCCGACATCGCGCGTTCTTCACCCAGATGCCCTACGACATGCGCCTGGGCCTGGAGATGTCCGGCCGCCGCAAGCTGGCCCGCTTCCTGAAGAACTCCGTTGAGACCACCATCCTGGCCCTGGAGCGGGACGTGAGCGCCGCCCTGGACGTGGACGGCAGGGAACTTAGGGTCAAAGGGCGCATGGACCGCGTGGACCAGCGCCCCGAAGGCCGCGTGATCCTGGACTACAAGACCGGCTCCGTGGCCGCCCCGGCCCAGACCCTCTGGCAGGACGGGGCCCTGTGGGACGCCCTGGAAGGGGAACAGGACCCGGACGGAGAGCTCATGGCCGTGCTGGCCGCCAGGCTTTCCAGCGTGCAGCTGCCCCTGTACTGCTGGCTCCTGGGCCGGGCGGACGGGACCATGCCGCACAACGCGGCCTGGGTGGAGCTCAAGGACCAGGGCAGGGAAATCGCGCTGTTCAGCGACAAAACGGGCGAGGACGTGCGCGAGGACGTGATCACGCGCCGCGCCCCGGCCCTGGTGCGCTTTCTGGTGCGCCGCATGCTGGGGGCCGCGCGCTTCGAGGCCCGGCCGGGGCCGCGCTGCGCCTACTGCCCCCACGGCTTCGCCTGCCCGGCCCCGCCCAAGGCGGGCCGCCGGAGCTGAGGCCGGAACCGGGGCGCGCCTCAGGCGGGCACGGGGTCCAGGCCGGGATGATCCGCGGCAAACGCCCCGGCGGCCTCGCGCCGCGCGCCGCGCGCGTGCAGCAGGCAACGGCCGCAACCCTCGCCATCCAGGCAATAGGCCCTGGCCAGGGCCGTGGGGCTCCGGGTGCGGCACAGGGCCAGATAGCTGGGACAGTCGTCCAGGCGCGGGCAACGCCCGGCGCGGGGAGACGGACCACCGAGGCTCAGGGAATGGAGTTGCGTGGTGTTCATGAGGGGCATGCTGCCCCGCCGACGTGGCGTCCCGGTGACGGATCGCGGAAATTTCAGACACGCGCGAAGGCCCGTCAAATCCGCCTTCGCGGCCGTTGCGCGTATGCGGTTTATGGAGTATCTTCACACGAGCAAGGAAGCATTGACGCCTTTGTATTCATCCCATGGCACGTACCGCCCCCGTTTTCCGGACCGCCGGACGGGCCGGCACCCCGCCCCGGAGCGCCCTGAATGAAACTGTACAAGACCTATTCGGGCTCGAATTTCCCCAAGACCTATCTGGTCATCGCCAAGAGCGACAGCCCGGAAAAGATCGTGCCCTTCAATATCCTCTACCTGTTCGGCGACCTGCAACTGGTCAAGGGCTCCATCCTGCCCTCGCACCTGCCCTTTTCCAAGGGCGGCCAGGCGCGCATCACCGACGCCGTGGAAGAGTCCGGGTTCTGCTTCTACAAGTGGCCCGGCAAAATCCTCGGCCCCTCCCTGGGCGACGTCCTGGAAGTGGAAGAGGCGGAAGAAGGCCACGTCTGACGGCTGCGGGCTCCCCGGCCCCGGCCCGCTCCCCCTCTATAGCGGCTATTTCCCTCTCTTGCCCGGCTTGCCGGACTTGGGATGGGCCTTGTCGTAGGCCTGCATGAGCTTGTCCATGGACAGGTGCGTGTAGCGCTGGGTGGTGCTCAGCCGGGCGTGGCCCAGGAGCTCCTGCACGCTGCGCAGGTCCGCGCCGGACTCCAGGAGGTGGGTAGCGAAGCTGTGGCGCAGCATGTGCGGGTGCACGTGCTCGGGCAGGCCCGCCAGCTGCGCCAGGCGCTCCAGGATGCGGTTGGCCTGGCGGCGTTGCAGGCGCGCGCCCCGGTCGCCCAGGAACAGGGCCTGCTCCACGTACCCGGAGTTGAACTCCGAGCGCACGGCCAGGTAGCGCCGGATGCGCTCGCGCCCGGCGTCGGACAGGGGCGACACGCGCTCCTTGGAGCCCTTGCCCAGCACCCGCACCACCGAGGACGAGAGGTCCACGTGGTCCAGGTCCAGGCCCAGGGCCTCGGACACGCGCAGGCCCGAGCCGTAGAGCAGCTCGGCCAGAGCCAGGTCGCGCAGGCCCCGGGCGTCGTCCCCGGCCCCGGCCTCCATGAGGGCCAGGGCCTGGTCCACGTTCAGGGCCTTGGGGTGGCGCGAGTCCTGCTTGGGGTTCTTGACCCCGGCCACGGGATTGGACGAGACCAGCCCGGCCTTGGCCAGGTAGCGGAACAGGGAGCGCAGGGACGAGAGCTTGCGCGCCACCGAGGACTTGGCCGTGCGCAGGCGATGCAGCTCGGCCATGAACCCGCGCACGTGGTTGCGGGTCACGCCGCCGGGCGCGGCCAGGGACAGGCCCCGGGCGTCGAGCCAGCCCTCGAACTGCTCCAGGTCGCGGCCGTAGGCCGCCACCGTGGCCGGGCTGTAGCCCTTTTCCACTTCCAGATGCCCGAGAAAGGACAGGGCCGTATCCGGCAGGTCGAATTGCATCTATCGTCTCCAAAAGGCCCGGCGGGCGGATTCACGAAAATTCATGCGCAACAGGACTGTAGCGGGCCCGCCACGCCCCCGCCACGCAGGGGGCCTAGAACGAAGGGCGTCGGCAGGCGATCACGTCGCGGAACGTCATAGTACAGTCCCCTTCCCTGAACAGCCGTCCGAACACCCCACTCCTTGGGCCGCCCTCCCACCCGGGCGGCCCATCCCTTTTCGGGGCCTAGCCCAGGCCATTGAAAAACAACAATCTGCTTCGTTGCCGCGAACAATGCAACCCCTCGCGTATTGGGGATACGCGTCGGTCCTGCATTGTTCTTGCGCCTCGCATCTCAGCGAAGCGCTATTTTTGAACGGCCTGCGGAAAAGGAATTATTCAACAGCCTGCGAGGCCGTAGAGCATGCCCGGCCACTGGCGCACCGCGCCCATGACCTCCAGCACGGCCAGGGTCCGGGACAGGCGCGCCACGTCCCAGCCCAGGTCCCGGGCCAGGGCGTCGATGTGCGCCCGCCCGGCGCCCGTGAGGCGCTCGATGACGGCCCGCTGATCCGGGTCGGCGAGGGCGGAGTCCGGGGCCGGATCCGGAGCGGGCTCCCGTGCTGGCGCGGGCCCATCCTCTCCCCCGGGCGCGGGGATGTCCAGGGGCAGTTGCCTGGGTGCGGCCGCCCGGCGGGCGGCGCGCATGCGCTCGGCGTCGGCCTTGATAAGAACGGCCAGGTCCAGGATGACCTCCCCGGCCGAGGTCACGGCGCGCGCGCCCTGCTCCACCAGTTCGTCGCAGCCCTCGGAGGCGTCCCCGCCCGGGCCGGGCACGGCGTAGACCTCGCGGCCCTGTTCCAGGGCCAGACGGGCGGTGATGCGGCTGCCGCTGCGGCTGGCCGCCTCCACCACCACCACGCCCAGGGACAGGCCCGAGACGATACGGTTGCGGTAAGGGAAATTTCCGGCCTCGGGCCTCACGCCCGGGGCGAATTCCGTGACCACCAGCCCCTCGCCCTGTAGGCGCTTGAACAGGTCCACGTTGGCCGCCGGGTAGACCCGGTCCAGGCCCGTACCCAGCACGGCCGTGGACGAGCCCGGCCCGGCCAGCCCGGAGAGGTGGGCCTGGCGGTCTATGCCGTGGGCCATGCCCGAGACCACCGTGACCCCGGCCGCCGAGAGCCCCTCGCAGATGCGCGAGGCCAGGGCCAGGCCGCGGGTGGAACACTTGCGCGAGCCAACCACGGCCACGGACGGGCCGTTCAGCAGGTCGCGGCGGCCGGAGCAATACAGGAACAAAGGCGGGTCGATGAGCTGGCGCAGGCGCTCGGGATAGTCCGGGTCCGTCCAGAGGACCACGTCCAGGCCCAGGGCCGTGGCCGCGGCGAACTCCCCGGCCGCGCCGTCCTCGAAGGCTCCGCGCCGGAAAGCCCGCGCGGCCTTGGACGGGACCAGGTCCCCGCGCAGCCACAGCCAGGGCCGGGCAAAGGCGTCGCCCGCGCTGCCGAACTCGTCCAAGAGCCGCTTCCAGGAACGCGGCCCCAGGTGCGGAGTGTGGCGAAGCGCCAGGGCCGCGCGGAATTCCCTCTGCCTGTGCTCGTCCATGCGCCCCCCGCGCGGTTGTGGAAACGGCGATCCGGCGCGCCCGCTACAGGGACTCCAGCCTCTTCTTGGCCTTGGGCGCGGGCTCGGACTTGGGATAGTCCTGCAACAGGACCCCCAGGTAGAAGCGCGCGTTTTCCTTGTCCCCGAGCTGGGCGTAGGCGTAGCCGATCTTGAGCAGGGCCGCTGGGGCCTTGGAATGGCGGGGGAAGTTCTGGTGGACCTTCTTGAAGGCCACGATGGATTCGGGGAAACGCTTCTCGTGATAGTAGGTCTCGCCCAGCCAATACTGGGCGTTGGGGGCCAGGGGGCTCTTGGCGTTCTTGGCCAGGAAGCCCTCGAACGCCGTGCGGGCTTCCTTGGTCTTGCCGGCCAGGACCAGGGCCAGGCCCTTGTCGTAGGCGGCCTTGCCCGGAGCGGCCGGGGCCGCCTTGACGGGATATTTCTTGGGCGCGGCCTTTTGGGCGGGCTTGGCGGGCTTCTTCTCCGCCTTGGCCTCGGGAGCGGCGGGTGCGGCAGCGGCGGCGGCAGCGGTAGCGGCGGTGGCGTCGGGGTACTGGTCCCAGGCCTTGGCGTCGTCGGCCTTGGGCCCGGGCTTGGCCGCGGGGCCGGGCTCGGGCAGGGAATCGGAACTCATGAGGGGTTCGGGGGGCACTTCCCTGGGGGCCGACAGGTCCTGCTCCCCGAGCTTGGCGCCGCTCTCCAGGGAGTCCAGGCGGCCCTCGGCCTTGTTCATGCGCGAAGCCAGCTCCAGCTGCGCGTTCTGGAACGCCAGGGATTTCTGCTCCAGGGTCTTGAGTCTCCATTCCATGCTGGCGGACTCCACGTCGGCGGCGTTGGAGCCGCTGTGCGCGGAGCAGCCGCAGGCGAGGATCGTCCCGGCCAGCAGGACGACAAGAGCGGCGGATCGGGCCATGCCCCCTCCCGGGTGGTGGGTTACGCCATATCGCTCCAATCAATAGGCGAGAATGCTTGAAAATTCAAGAGGCGTCAGCGGAAAGGGGCCGGACATCGCCGTGCGCGGCCTTGCCCTGGATGCGGATTTGAGGCACAAAAAGCCCGCCGAAGCCCGACATCAACAAAGGAGCCCAGACGTGTTCATACCCCAACCCGATCCCGGCCTGCTGGGCGTGTTCGTCCTCCTGGCCCTGCATTTGTGCGCCGTGTACACGGCCCTGGGGGCCTTCCCCCTGACCGTGGTCTGCGAACTGTTCTCCCGCTCGGGCGGCAAGGTCTTCCACAAAAAACTGGCCCAGCAGTTCTCGGCCCTGGGCGTCCTGTTCCTGGTCTACATGCTCTTCGCCGTGGGCGGCAGCATGGCCTTTCTGTATTTCCAATACCCGGACCTGATCCACCCCTGGCTGGACGCCCCCATGGCGGCCGCGCCCCTGGCCGGGGCCGTGGCCTGGCTCACGGTCCTGGGCCTGGCCTACGCCCTGGGCTGGGGCTGGGCCAAATCCTCGCCCGGGGGCCACGTGTTCCTTGGCCTGCTGGCCGCCCTGGGCACCCCCGCGCTGCTGGCCCTGTCCCTGGCCGTGAAGCTCATCGTGCTCTCGGGCCGGGCGGACATGCTGGCGACGGGCGGCCTGGGCGCCCTGCTCGCAGCGGGCGCGGCGCATCCCCTGTTCGCGCCCCTGGCCCTGTCGTGCCTGCTCCTGACCCTGGCCTGCGCCGGGGGCTTCGGCCTCGTGTTCCTCATTCTGCGGCGCGGACGCGACGACTTCGGCCGGGACTACTACGCCTTTGCCGCGCGCTTCACCGCGCGCTGGGCCGCCCTGTCCATGGCCTGCGCCCTGGCGGCCCAGGCCTGGGTCTTCGCCCTGACGCCCGAAATGCTCTACACCGGGACGGAGCTGACCTTCCCCGGCTGGCTGGCCACCACGGGCAACGGCTGCGGTCTGGTGGCCATCCTGGCCTGGGTGGCCGTGGCCCGCTCCAGCAGGCCCCTGCGCTCCAAGCCCGCCATGTTCCTGGCCGCCCTGCTCCTGATCTGCGCCGTGGGCGCGCTGTCCGCCGTGGACACGGTGCTCTTCTTCCCGGCGCAGCCGTAGGGGCCGGCGCAGCCCCGGCGGCCGCCCCGGTTGCCCGGGCGCGGGCCACGCGCTATCATGGCCCAAACCAGGAGAGAGCCCATGCACGCCTTCCGCCCATTCGCCCCGGTCATGACGCGGCTGCTGCCGCTGGCCCTGTTCCTCGCGCTGGCCGCACCGGGCCCTTGCGGCGCGGAGCCGCCAGCCCTGTCCTCGGGCCAGACCATCTACGTCCCGGCCTATTCCCACATCTACCACGGGCCCAAGAACCAGGCCTACCTGCTGACCAGCACCCTGGGCATCCACAACACCAATTTCCACAAGTCCATCGTGGTCAAGAGCGTCAGGTACTACGACAGCAAGGGCATGCTTGTCTCCCGGCTGCTCGCGGAACCGCGCACCCTCACGGCCATGGAGACCCTGGAGCTCATCGTACCCGAACGCGACGACAGCGGCGGGTCCGGGGCCAACTTCGTTGTGGTCTGGTCCTCGGCCGAACCCGTGAACCCGCCCCTGGTGGAGGCCGTGATGATCGGCAGCGCCTCGGGCCTGGGCATCTCCTTCACCACCCGCGGCGTGCCCCTGGCCCAGTAGCATCCCTCGCAACCAAAACGGCCCCCGCTTCGGCAGGGGCCGTTTTTTTATGCAGTGCGCCGCCCGCATCAAAAATGGCCTGGACTAGGAACAAAGAAAAGGCAGGCCCGACGTGTACTCACGTACACGAGGGTCTGCCTGTTTCGCAGTGACGCCGCCCAGGGCGAATTTTCACCCTTCCCCGTGAAGCGGGTCAAAAACGCCCAGGGCAAGGCGCGAAAAAGGGGCGGGTCCGACGCGTACACAGGTACGCGAGGATCCGCCCCTTTTGAAGCAACGCAGCCATGGGTGATTTTTCACCCGCTTCACGTGGACATGCGGTAGATCTCGTGGGGGTCGAGGATCAGGACCACCGAGCCGTCGCCCATGATGGTGGCGCCGGAGATGCCCTCCTTGTTGCCCAGGTATTCGCCCAGCGGCTTGATGACGATCTCCTGGCGCTCCAGGAGGCTGTCCACCACCAGGCCGAGGCGGCGGTTGTTGTCCTGGATGACCACGATGGGCAGGACGCTGCGCTCCTCGGTGTTGGGGGGCAGGTCCAGGATCTCGTAAAGGTCCATGATGCCCAGGACCTCGCCGCGCAGGGTCACGGCCTTGCGGCCGTTGACCTCGGTGAGGCGGCGGGTCTCGATCTTGGTGGTCTCGGACACGGCCTCCAGGGGGATGGCGTAGGTGTCTCCGGAGACCTTGATCATCAGGGCGTCGATGATGGCCAGGGTCAGGGGCAGGGCCATGGTGAAGCGCGTGCCCCGGCCGATCTTGGTGTCCACCATGATCGAGCCCTTGAGGTTCTTGATGTTGGTCTTGACCACGTCCATGCCCACGCCCCGGCCGGAGATGTCCGTGATCTTCTCCGCGCCGGAGAAGCCGGGCTCGAAGATCAGCTCGATGGCCTGCTGGTCGTCCAGGGCCTTGGCCTCCTCGGGGGAGACAAGGCCCTTTTTCACGCCCACCTGGCGCATCTTCTCGGGGTCGATGCCCCGGCCGTCGTCCTCCACCTCGATGGCCACGGAGTTGCCCTGGTGGTAGGCTCGCAGCCAGACCCGGCCCACTTCGGGCTTCTCGGTTTCGCCGCGCTGCTCGTTGGTCTCCAGGCCGTGGTCCACGGAGTTCCGGATGAGGTGCACCAGGGGATCGCCGATCTCCTCGATGACGCTCTTGTCCAGTTCGGTCTCCTCGCCTTCCATGATCAGCTCGACCTTCTTGCCGCTCTTGCGGGACAGGTCGCGCACCAGGCGCGGGAAACGGGCGAACACGGTCTTCACCGGCATCATCCGGACCTTCATGATGGTGTCCTGAAGGTCGTCGGAGATGCGGGCCATGGAATAGGTGGTCTCCGTCAGATTGGAGGCGATCTCGGAGATGTCCTGGGTCTGGCCGCCCTCCTCGAGGTTGCGCGCCAGCATGGCGAAGCGGTTGCGGTTGATGATCAGCTCGCCGATGAGGTTCATCAGATGGTCCAGCTTCTCGTGGTCCACGCGGATGGTGGAGGAGGCCTTGGGCTGCTGATGCGCCTTGGCGTCGGGCTTGGCGGCAGCGGCGGGAGCCGCGGCCGGTGCGGCGGGTTTGGCCGCCGGCTCGGGCTTGGGCTTGGGCTTGGGCTCCGGCTTGGGCGCGGGTTTCGGCTCGGGCTTGGGCGCGGCCTTGGGTTTCGGCTTGGGCTCGGGCTTGGCTTCGGGGGCCGGGGCGTCCTGGTCCGTGGCCGAGACGAGTTCCTCGCCGCCCGCCGCAGGCGCGGCGCCCAGCTCCTTGGTGATCATGTCTTTGATGATGCCGCATTCCTGGTGCAGGATGTCCAGCATCAGGGAGAAGTCCAGGTCCGCGTCGCGGGCCTGCTTGACCAACCCGGCCGTGCGCTCTGCCGTGTCCTTGATCTCGTTGAAATCCATGTATCCCGCTGAGTTCTGCACCGTTGTCAGGGCGCGGAACAGGGCGTCCACATAGTCCTTCTGCCCGGCGTCCTTCTGCAGCTCGGTGAGGGCCAGGTCGATGGCGGCCAGCTGCTGCTCCACCGTGGTGCGGAAGATGCCCATGTCCTCGTCGTCCAGGCCCGCCGGGGCCGGGGCGGCTGGGGCCGCCTCGGGTTCGGACTCGGCCTCGGATTCGGAGTCCTTGGCCGGGGCCGCAACCTCGCCGCTCTCCACGGCGGCCTGCAGCCGGGCCAGGAGTTCGCTGGTGTCCGTGGGCGTGACCTGGGAGGACTCCGCGTCGATGGCCCCGATGAGGGTCTCCATCATGTCCACGACCATGAGCAGCAGGTCGATGAGGGCGTTGGAGGACGCCATCTCGCCCTTGCGGACCCTGTTCAGGAGGGTCTCGGCCTCGTGGGTCAGGCCGTTGAGCTCCTTGTAGCCCACGATGCCGCTATTGCCCTTCAGGTTATGGAAATAACGGAAAATATCGTTGACAGTTTCACCGCCCGCATCGGGATTCTTCTCCAGGGCCACCAGCCCGTCGTTGAGGTCCTGGATGATCTCCCTGGCTTCCTCCAGGAAATCGTCCAGGTGTTCGCGGGCCACCACGGACAGGCCGTAGGGCGTGGCGTCGAAGTCCGCAGCCGGGGCAGCGGGAGCGGCCGCCTCGGGCTCCGGTTCGGGCGCGGGTGCGGGTGCGGGTGCGGCGGCCGGGACGTCCCCGGCCAGCAGGGCGTCCAGGGTGTCGATGACGTGCTGGGTGTCCACGTCGCCCTCGCCGCCCTCGGTTTCCAGATTCTCGATCATGGTGCGCAACAGGTCCGTGGAGGACAGGATAACGTCCATGATGTCGGAAGTGACGTGCATCTTGCCCTTGCGCAACTCGTCCATGACATTTTCCGCGCGGTGGGCCAGAACGTTGATCTTGTTCAGGCCGAGAAATCCCGACGCACCCTTGAGGGAGTGCATGGGACGGAAAATCTCATTCAGCAGGTCAAGGTTGTCCGGCGTCTGCTCAAGCTCAAGAAGGTTGGGCTCGATGGTCTCCAGATGCTCTTTGGCCTCGATGATGAAATCCGCGAAAATTTCAGGATCCATGAAATCCTGGCTCATTGACCTACCTCGATTCTTGGTGGCCGGAGCGCACAACCACTCCCGCCGAATGTCAGGCTCCCCCCAGGCGCTGCGGCGCTAGCCGAGGAGCATTTTCACGTTGGTGACCATCTTGTCCGGCTGCGCCGGCTTGACCATGTACAGGTTGGCCCCGAGCCCCAGACCGGTCTGAATGTCCTTGTCCTGGCCCTCGGTGGACAGGACGATGATCGGCACGTCCCTGTACAATTCCTGCTCCCTGACGGTCTTGATGAACGTGAATCCGTCCATGCGGGGCATGTTCACGTCGGAGATGATCAGGTCCACGGACTCCAGGGAATACAGTTTTTCCAGACCGTCCAGGCCGTCCTCGGCCGTGGTCACCTTGAAGCCTTCCTTCTTCATGATAAAGGCGACCAGATTCCTCACAGTCTTTGAATCGTCAACAATCAGGATATGTTTAGCCATAGCGTCTCCTTTACCCCTTGAGCACCTTCTCCACGATGCGGTCGATGGAGATGATTCCCACAAGCGTGCCGCCTTCCGACTTCATCAGCCCGGCAACGAATTCAACGCTCCCCCCCAGGTGCTGCTCGACTCCCCAATCGAGCTCTTCCTGGGACACCCGGTACATGGTCTTGACCTTGTCTATCATAAGTCCGAGCTGAAGGCCCTTGCGGCGGCAGACCACGATGAACCCGTGGCCGCCCTCCCCGGAAGCCGGGGCGCCGATGAGGCTGTTCAGCTTGACCAGGGGAGTCACCCTGCCGCGCAGGTTCACGATGCCGGCCATGAAATACGGCGCCGCCGGGAGCTGGGTGGGCGGCACGTGGCGGATGACCTCCTGGACCACGTTGATGGGCACGGTGAACTCCTGTTCCCCCACGGTGAAGCCCACGAGCTGGATGCTGGGTTGCTCGCGCAGTTCCGAGAGGATGTCCGGCTCGTCCAGGGTCTCCTCCAGGCTCTTGCCGTCCTGTGCGACGACGCCGGACGCTTCGGGCCGGGCCTCGAACCCCGGGGCCGACTCCACGCGCGCGGGCCTGGGCATGCTCACCGAACCGGCGTCCCCGGAGGCCGCGCCGGCCTCGGCCGGGGCGTCGCCCCAGCCCATGTATTTCTGCAGGAAGGCTTTCTCCGCAACGGAGACGGACTCGCCCTCGGTCCCTGTGGGCAAAAAATCCTTTTCCAGAAAATACTCTTCAGGCGTTTTCATTGATTATCTCTTTGGCTAGCAGGGAATATTCCACCGCCCCGCGGGAATTGGGGTCTATCTCGTAGATGACCTTGCCCTTGGCGCTGGCTTCCCGGAAGTTGGTGTCCAGGTTGATGACGGTCTCGAAGGTCTTGTCCCCGAGTTTCTTGCGCAACAGGTTGAGCACCCGGCGGCACGCGCTGGCCCTGCGGTCGAACATGGTGGGCAGGGCCCGGAAATTGATGGGCGCGGGCAGGATGCGGTTGAGCGTCCTTATGGTATCGAATATCAGGCGCAGGCCATGCAAGGCCAGGAAATCCGTCTGAATGGGAATAATCACCAGGTCCGCCGACACCAGCGCGTTGACCAGCAGCACGCCCACGTGGGGCGGGCAGTCCAGCACGATGTATTCGTAGCGCTGGCGCAGGGGGGCCAGGGCCTTGGTCAGGATGCCCCCGCGGCCGGGCCTGCTCTTGAGGTCCATCTCCAGCTCCGACAGCCGGATGCTGGCGGCCGCGAAGTCGAAGAACTGCGGGTCCTGGCTCTCGTGGATGATCTTGTCCCAGAGGCCAGCCTTGTCTTCCTCGGCGTAGAAAATGTCCAGGACCGTGTGGTCCAGGTTCTCGGGATAGTAGGCCAGATGGATGGAGGCGCAGGCGTGGGGATCCAGATCGATGACCAGGGTCTTCTTGCCCTGGCGCGCCAGGGCGGCCCCGAGGCTCAGGGAGGTGGTGGTCTTTCCGACCCCGCCTTTCTGGTTCGCCACCGCAATTATCTGAATGGACAAGTCCGTATCCCTCCGCGCGGGTGCGTTCCGCGCTAGCGGCTCTTGGTGATGAAGTTGCGCAGCGCTTGCCAGTCGTCGTGGTCCACGTCCAGGAATTTGACACCCAGGGAATAGCTGGTCAGGGGCACCACATCCTCGACCCGGACCACCTCCGCGATGGCCTGCAGGAACTGTCCTGCGTCACTCTCGAAGACCTTGAAGAACCCGGGGTGGTACTTGTTGAAGCTGGGAATGAAAATCTTGACCTGCAGTTTGGCGCCTTCCTCGAACTTCTTGCGGCATTCCAGGCGCATGCCGCCCGCGCTGATGTCGGCGCAGGCCACGTCGAACTTGGGCTGCCGGGCCAGGGGGAAACGGAACTCCTTGATCTCGACCCGGAAGTTCTTGGGCAGACGAAAATCCTTTCTTTTGTCAACGTTAGACATCAGGCTCTCTCCTCACTGCGTGTCCGGAATGTCCATGCCCTTCTATTCCTCCTTCCGGTAGATGATCGCCCCGGGAAAATGCGTGGGCTTGAAGGCCCGGGAGATGTTGTGCAGCGACTCGGAATGTCCGATAAGCAGGTAGCCGCCCGGCAGGAGGTTGTCGTAGAACGATCCGATGACCTTCTTCTTCATCTCGTCGTCGAAGTAGATGATGACGTTGCGGCAGAATATGATGTGAGACGGCTCCACGCGCTTGAGCTGGGCGCGGTCCGAGAGATTGATCTGTCCGAAAGTGATGAGCTTCTTGAGCTCGGGCTTGACCCGGAACCTCCCCTCCTCCTTGGTGAAGAACCTGTCCACCATCGCGGGGGGCGTAGTGCGCAGGGCGTATTCCGTGTACACGCCGCGCCGGGCCGAGGCCAGGACGCCCTCGGAGAGGTCGTTGGCCGTGATGCGCACGTCCCAGGCGTCGATCTCCTTGCCCATCACCATATGCAGCTGCATGGCCATGGTGTAGGGCTCCTCCCCGGTGGAGCAGCCGGCGCTCCAGATGCGGATGCGCTTCTTGCCCGCCTTGCGCTGGGTCTCCACCACGTCCTTGAGCACGTGGTCCTGGAAAACCTTGAGCTGCGGCGGGTTGCGGAAAAAGCTCGTCTCGTTGGTGGTGACCACCTCGAAGAGCTTGTTCATCTCCTGGGTGCGCTGGTGGTCGTATTGCAGATAGTAGTAGTACTCCCCGAAGGAACGCAGATTCAGTTGCTTGAGTCGGTTGCGCAGGCGATTTTCCAACAGGTATTTCCTGTTGTCGGCGATGTAGATTCCGCTTTTGTCGTAGATGAAATCCCGGAGCTGGGAGAACTCCTCGGGAGAAATGGTGAACTCCTTTTTCAAGGAGATGGTCTTGGCGAACAGGGACGACATCTACTGCGCTCCCCCTTCCCGCTCCTGGAGCCTGGCTATGGCCTCCTCGGCCGCTTCCTGCAATTCGCTGCGCTCGGCATTGAGCACGTCCAGGAGCGCGCGGAAGGCCACGCGCCCGCCTATCTCGCCCAAAGCGTCCACGGCCTTGAGGGCCAACAGCGTGCTGTCCGACGACAAGAGTTCCACCAGGGCCGGAGCCGACTCGGGCGACTGCCGCGCGCCCAGGGCCTCCACCGCGCGGACCTTGACCCAGTCGTCCGGGTCCTTGAGCACCTGCAGCAGGCTGGGGATAACGTCGTCCCCGGGGCACTGGCCCATGAGCTCCACCACGGTCAGGCGCACCTCGCGGTTCTCGTCCGTGAGGCGGGCCTGGATGAGCGGCAGCCAGTCCTCCACCCCGCCGCACACGTCGGCCAGGGCCTCCAGGGCCACCTTGCGGATGTCGGGGATCTCGTCTTCCAGGGCTTCCTTGATGTATTCCATATGCTCGGCCACCCCGAGCTTGCCCATGGCGTACACGGCCATCAGCCTGAGCACCGCATCGGGGCTTGAATACAGTTCCTGGAACCTGCGGTTCATGTCCGCCCCGCCCACGCTCACGCAGGCCTCCAGGGCGGCCTCCTTGACGTCGTCGTAGGGGTGCTCCAAAAAGGCGCACAGCCGTTCGCCCAGGGCCTCGTCGCCGAGCCCACCCAGGAATCCCAGGGCGGCCTTGAGCACGGAGCCGTCGTTGTGCCGCTCCAAAACGTCCAGGAAGAACCCACGGGCCTCCTCCCCGGCGCATTCCTGGAGCGCGGCCACGATGTCGCGCTGCAGGTCCCGCTCCTTGTCCCAGAACGCGCCTGTCAACACGGCGCTGACCTCGGGCGCGTTCAGGCGGGAGAGGGCCTCGACCACCACCCGGGCCGTCTTGTACGAGCCCTGGTCCAGGCCCTTTTCCAGGGCCTTGGTCAGGCCGATGCCCGCCAGGGAATCCACGCAGCGGGTCAGGCGGTCGTGGTCCATGTCCGGGTCCAGGTCGGCGGCGATCTTGAGGACCTCCTCGGAGGCCTTTTCCCCGCCCACGTGGCCCAGGCCGAGGATGGCCGCGTCCTGGATGTCCGTGTCCTCGTCGTGCAGGGCCACCAGGAGATACTGGCGGAACTTCTCGCGCTCGGCCTCGGAAAGCATGGTCAGGGACTTGCCCCCGAGAATCTGCACCACGGCCTTGACGATCTTGTTGCGCAGTGCCGTGGGCGAGGCGTCCAGCTGCTTGAGCAGCATGGTCACGGCCTTGACGTTGCCCATCTCGCCCAGGGCCTCCACGATCATGGAGGCCACGAGGTCCGAGCTGTGGGCCATGGCCTTGGCCAGGGCGGAAACCGAACTCTCGTCGCGGATCTTGGACAGGGCCTCGATGACCGAGAACTGGACCCACTCCTCGTCGCCCAGGGCCTGGTTCAGGTATTTGGCGCTCTCGGGCCGCCCCAGCTCGCCCAGGCTCACGGCCGCCTGGTAGCGGACGTTGACCTCGGGGTCCTTGAGCAGGGCCTCGCCCAGGGGCTGGACCGCCGTGACGCTGTCCGTGGAGCCCAGGATGTCCGAAACGAAGATGCGGATGTCGGCGTCGTCGTCGTGCATCAGGGCCACCAGGGACTGCATGTCCTGGTTGCCCACCTCGCGCAGGATGTCCATGGCCAGGTTCCGGGCCGGGGCGTCGTCCGAGCGCAACAGCGGGATCACGGCCTGGACCGTGGCCTTGCCGCCGATCTTGCGCAGGGCGTGGTCCGCAGCCTCCTGAACGCCCAGGTTGCCCGAGGAGAGCATCCCGGCCAGCACGGGCACGGCCTCCAGGCACTGCTCCTCGCCCGCCAGAAAGGCGGCCTCGCGGATGGCCCCGGAATCCTCTTCGGACCGCAACGTCTCCACAATGCTCTTACAATCCTGCATACGCTCCCATCCCTGCCTTGGCCGCGCGCCCCGCCTTGCGCGGCTCAGGCGTACAGACCGTCCACGATTGCTCCGGCCATGTCGTCGATATCCACGACCTCGTCGGCGAGCCCCGCGTCCACCACGGCCTTGGGCATCCCGTACACCACGCAGGTGGCGTCGCTCTGGGCCAGGGCTCGGCCGCCCTTGCCTTTCAGGGCCTTGATGCCTTCCTTACCGTCATTGCCCATGCCGGTCAAAATAACCCCCAGGGCCCGGCGTCCCACCCCTTCGGCCACGGAGGTGATGAGCTCGTTGGCCGAGGGCTTGTACAGGGCCTCGGCGGGCTCGTCCGAAACCACCACGCTCAGGCGGCCGCCGCGCTGGTCTATGCGCAGGTGCCGGCCGCCCGGAGCCACGTAGACGTGGCCCGTGCGGAAGGGTTCGCCGTGTTCGGCCTCCTTGACCGTGAGCGGGGACACGCCGTTGAGGCGCTTGGCGAAGGGGCCGGTGAAGGCCCCGGGCATGTGCTGGGCGATGAGGATGCCCGCCGGGAAGTCCGCGGGCAGGCCGGAGAGCACCTTCTGCACCGCGGGCGGCCCGCCCGTGGACACGCCGATGGCCACCAGATCGCGCTTGAGGGTGCCGTGGGACACGGCCGGGCGCGCGGCCGCACGAGGGCGCACCCCCGGGGCCGGAGCCGCGCCGGGGCGCGCCGGGGCGCGGAACTTTCGGCCCGCCAGGCTCAGGACCTTCTGGCGCAGGTCCTCCTCGATCTTGATGATGTCCAGGGACACCTTGGAAAGCTGCTTGGGGATGAAGTCCACGGCGCCGAGCTCCATGGCCTTCAGGGTGGACTCGGCCCCTTCGGTGGTCAGGGAACTGACCATGAGCACGGGCCGGGGCATCTCCATCATGATGTGCTTGAGCGCCGTGAGCCCGTCCATCTTGGGCATCTCGATGTCCAGGGTGACCACGTCGGGCTGCAGGGTGCGGATTTTCTCCAGCCCTTCCTCGCCGTTGCGCGCCGTGGCGACAACCTGGATCCGGGAGTCTTTTTCGAGCATCGTGGAAATGGCCTTGCGCATAAAGGCCGAATCGTCGACAACGACAACGCTAACCACTCTCGTCTCCTTCTCGCTATCAACTGGGGCCGCAACTCCGACCAGCACTGCGATCCAACATCAACCCCTTGCATGTGCGACGGCCCCGGCGGGCTCAGCGTGAACGTCCCGCCGATATTATTTCTAATGAAAATACCCAGGGAGTACAATGACAAATTTAAAACTGGGGCGCGTCCGCGCGCCCCGGCGAGGGCGTCGGCACGACCGCGCCCCGGAAAAAGCGCTGCGGGAAACCGGCAGACGAGAACGAGAAGAATCCGCCACACCGAACCCGCCGACACGCGAAACCGACCTGAACCACCCGCCCCGTCTCCGGCCCCCCGCCGCCCGACGGGCACGCGCGCAAACATTTTGCCCCATCCAGGCCCCCAGGGCTTGCCAAACCCCGGGGAGTCGGCTACAAGCACATTCCTTCACGCCGGGATGTGGCTCAGTCTGGTAGAGCGCTGCGTTCGGGACGCAGAGACCGCTGGTTCAAATCCAGTCATCCCGACCAGAAAAAAACAAGGGTTTAGAGGCAACAGCTTCTAAACCCTTTTTCTTTTTCCTAACTTATTCCTAACCTTCTTAGCAATCACTCTCCTGCCGAACCTTCTAGCTTGTGCTGAGATGGTTATCACCTGACAGTAGGCCATGAAATGAGCGTGGTCATGCCGCCCTTGGTTGGGGTACGGC
>NZ_JBTVWW010000027.1:0-40437 GCF_054819825.1 Desulfocurvus sp. DL1XJH-121 | reverse complement strand
CAGCCGTACCCCAACCAAGGGCGGCATGACCACGCTCATTTCATGGCCTACTGTCAGGTGATAACCATCTCAGCACATTTTGACGCTATATAGTTGCCTTGGAGTTGGGGGCGCCGATAGGGTCAGGAACGAGCGTGACAACTTCGAAAACGAGACCGTAATGCGGCCCGTGAAGCAGCGTCAGCCCGGCGACAACTGTAGCCCGTCTTCAGAGAGGCGGGACCTTGTTTATTGGGCGGGAGTCTTGTCTTGAGGTTTTCCGTTGCTCATGCCCAGGCGGATGGCCGCCAGGGCCAGGACGGCACCGGCCAGGGACACGGGGCCGGCCGGGCGGCCGAAAAACACGATGTCCCAGATGAAGGACAGGGTGGGCATGATCAGGATGGCCAGACCGGCCACGGCGGCCGAGACGTAGGGCAGGCCCCGGGAGATGAGCAGCCAGCCCAGGCCCTGGGAGATCACGCCGTAGGCCAACAGCCACCCCGCGTCCGTGGCCGTGGGCACGTCCAGGGGGGAGTTGCCGCCCCACCAGCAGATCGCCAGCAGCGGCAGGGCCGTGGCCAGGGAGATGACGGCCATGCCCGGCACCGGGTCCGGGGCCTCGGGCGCGGACTGGGAGATGCGCACCAGGAAGGTGTAGCCCCCGAACCAGGCGGCGGCGGCCAGGCCCAGCAGCACGCCGCCGAGCATGCCGCCCCCGGTGCCGCTCACGTCCACCCCGGCCAGCAGCCAGAGCCCGGCCAGGGCCAGGGGCGCGGCCACCAGGAGGCGCGGGGACAACGGCTCCCGGAGCACGGCCCGTCCGGCCAGCGCCAGCACGAAGACCTGGAAATTGATGAGAATGGTGGCCAGCCCCGGGCCCACGGCCAGGATGGAGCGGTGCCAGCAGGCCAGGTCCAGGGCCAGGCACAGGGACGCGGACAAGGCGAAGGGCAGCACCGAGCGGGGCATGCGCAGGGTCTTGTGTTGCAGAATCGAGACTATGGCCAGGGCCAGGCCGCCCACGAACACGCGATAAAACCCGGCCACGTCGGGCTCCACCTGGGCCAGTTTGGCGAACACGGCGGAAAAGCTGATCATCACGCCGCCCGCCACCACGCTGCACAGCGGGGAAATCTTCAGCCCCAGGAAGGGCGGCAGGCTTTGGCGTGGCCCGGCGTTTGCTCCTATTGTGTCATGCTGCATGGAAATCCCTTTGGAAGAACCATGCCTTCTGAGATATCATAATAAAATCAGTTGGTTGCATTTTTTCTTTCCTACCGGCCGCCTCGGGAAAGTGATGCAAAACAGCGACTTGCGTTGCGAAATTGCGACGGTTCGTTCACCGGAATTTTCGGCGAATCGGCTGCTCCCGGCTTTGAATGCTGCTCGCAACGCTTTATGATGACAAGTTTTTTCGCTCCGGACAGGGCCGAGAGGCCGGGAGTTTTATTTTTGCGACAGGGTTTGAGAAAGCAATACGATTTTGATATGTTTTGAACGAAACCCCCGGCGCACCCTGAATCCACTATCTGAAATCCGGCGCCGGCGGCCCACCTGGAGAACGGCTATGCCTGAACGTGATGTGGCCTCGCAAGACAAGCTTATCAAAAATTTCGACTCCATCCTCGACCTCATACCGGACGGCATCTACATTTCCGACAAGAAGGGCACGACCCTCAAGATCAACGAACCCTACGAGCGCCTCACGGGCATCGACGCCTCGGCCGTCATCGGCAAGAACGTCTATGACCTGCAGGATTCCGGGGTTTTCGACACCATCGTCAACCCCGAGGTGGTGGCCACGGGCAAGCCCGCCACCAGCGTGCAGGAGGTCAACGGCCTGAAGGTCGTGCTGCGCGGGTTCCCGGTGTACAACGCCCGGGGCGGGGTGGAGCTGTGCGTGACCTTCGTGCGCGACATCACCCAGATCGACCGCCTGCGCCGCGAGGTGGCGGCCCAGCGCGAGCTGGTGGACGCCTACCAGCGCCAGATGGCCAGCCTGAACCCCGAGGCCGTGTTCCAGAAGGAGGGCATGATCGCGGTCAGCTCCTCCTCCCTGGACCTCCTGAAGGCCCTGGACAACATCGCGCCCACCGACGCCGTGGTCCTGATCCTCGGCGAGACGGGCGTGGGCAAGGACGTCCTGGCCCGCCAGATCCACAAGAAGAGCCTGCGCGTTGAGAAGCCCTACCTCAAGGTGGACTGCACGGCCATTCCCGAGAGCCTGGTGGAGTCGGAGCTCTTCGGCTACGAGCCCGGGGCCTTTTCCGGGGCCCGCTCCAAGGGCAAGCAGGGCCTGTTCGAGATGGCCAACGGCGGGACCCTGTTCCTGGACGAGATCGGCGAGCTGTCCCTACCCATGCAGACCAAGCTTTTGCGCGCCATCCAGGACCAGGAGATCATCCGCGTGGGCGCCACCTCCGTGAAGCCCATCGACGTGCGCATCGTCGCGGCCACCAACCGGGGGCTGGAGGAGGAGGTCAAGAAGGGCCGCTTCCGCAGCGACCTCTACTACCGTCTGAAGGTCGCGGTGCTGCACATCCTGCCCCTCAGGGAGCGCCGGGACGACATCCTGCCCCTGGCGCGCGTGTTCCTGCACCGCTTCAACGAGAAGTACCGCAAGGACGTCTGCTTCAACGACCGCGTGGAGAACGTGCTTCTCAACTATGGCTGGCCGGGCAACGTGCGCGAGCTGGAGAACACCATCCACAGCATCGTGGTCACGGCCACCAAGTCGCGCATCTCCTGCCGCGACCTGCCCGACTCCATGGCCTCCAAATGCGACGCCTCCGCCTCCGCCGACGCCCTGGCCCACCACATGGAGTTGGGCCGCAAGTCCCTGAAGGAGATCGTGCAGTCCGTGGAGCGCAGCATCATCGCCGAGGCCATGGAGCTCTACGGCTCCTCCACCAAGGCCGCCGAGGCCCTGCAGGTCAACCGCAGCACCCTGTTCCGCAAGATGGGCGGCGCGGCCGAGGAAGTCCAGAACGGCAAACGGCGGGGATAAACCTCCCGCCGCCGATTGGCTTAGAAGGTCTATCCCCGCCGCTGCTATGAGGATGGCGGAGAATCGGTCGTCCGCTTTGCCGCTTTAGTCCGGCCCCGGGGCTAGTTGCCCAGGCGGGCCATGACCTCCTGCACGATGTTGCTCACCAGGTCGGTGGTGGAAGCGCTGGCGGAGCCCACACCGCCCACGGCCACGCCCGGAGCTGCCGGGGCCAGGCCCAGGAGCTTGGCCGCGTTGCCGTACATGATGCCCTGGCGCACTTCGGGCTTCAGGGGCATCTGCTCGTACTTCTTGATGGCCTCGCGGAAGTCCACGAAGGGATGGGCGCTGGCGAAGAGCACCTTGTCCGGGATCATGGTGTTGCAGGCCTGGATGTAGGCCTCGGCCATGGGCGCGTGCTCGAATTCCGAGAGGTCGATGTACACGTTGGGGTTGCGCTCGGCCACGATGATGGCCTCGTTGACCCAGGGGTAGCCGCCGTGGCTGATGACGATCTTCAGCTGCGGGAAGTCCCGGGCCACGATGTCGATGTAGCGCGGGGCCACGTGGTCGATGATGGAATTGGGCACCAGGGTGGCCGGGCCCGTGGTGAACACGATGGGCACGTCCAGCTCGCAGCACTTGGAATAGATGGGATAGTACTTGGCGTCGTTGGCATAGATCTGCGCCAGGTACGGGTCCACGGCCGCGCCGCGCATGCCCAGGCTGCCCACGGCGGCCTTGAGCTCCTCGATGGCACCCATGCCCTTGTGCGGGTCCAGGCCCACGAAGCCGATGAACTTGTCCGGATAGGCCTTCACGAACTCGATGACGCTGTCGTTGTTGGACTTGGCCCCGTAGGTGGTCTCGCAGTCGCGGCCGGTGATCACGGCCTTGACCACGCCGTTGGCGTTCATGTCCACCACGACCTCGTCCAGGGTCTGGGGCTTCATCTTTCCGAAATCGATGCGTTCGCAGAGCCCCTTGAACATCTTGCTGTTCTGGATGCCCGTCACGGTTTCGGGCGTATTGGGTCTGAATCGGAAGTCGATGATCTGCATGATTGTTCCTCTATCGTCTTTATACGGTCCTTCCGTCGTGGGCGGCGCTGATCCGGCCGCTGCCCGGCGAAACTAGGTTAACGGCTAGCTCGAAACCTCGACCTCGTTGCAGGCCGTGGCGGTCTCCACTCCCTGGCGCGCCGTCTCCAGCAGTTCGTTGAAGTGCTCGTCGTCCAGGTTGGGCGTGTCGCCCATGGGGTAGTCGCGCCCGATGTAGGCGTATTTCGGCGTGCCCATGCGGTGGTAGGCCAAAAGTTCATATTGGACCCCGGGCAGGGTGCGCACCAGGGCCGCGATGGCCGCGATGCTCTCCTTGGTGTCGTTGATCCCGGGGATCACGGGTGTGCGCACGGTCACGGACTTGTCCGGATGGGCGGCCACGAGCTTCTTCAGGTTGTCGAGGATCGGGGCGCAGGAGCCGCCCGTGGCTTCCTTGTGCACGGCCTCGTCCACGCTCTTCACGTCGAAGAAGATGGTGTCCAGGTAGTTGGCGGCCTCGTCCAGCACGTGCCAGGGCACGTTGCCGCAGGTCTCGATGCAGGTGTGCAGCCTGCGGCGCTTGGCCTCGCGGAGCAGCGCCAGGGCGAACTCGCTCTGCAGCAGGGGCTCGCCGCCGGAGAGGGTCAATCCTCCGCCCGAGCGGGCGTAGAAGATGCCGTCCTCCTCCACGCGGGACAGGGCCTTGTCCACGGTCATGGTCTCGCCGTAGACGTTCAGCGCGTGGGTGGGGCAGTGCTCGGCGCAGGTCAGGCACTGGCGGCAGGCCTCGGGCAGGCGCACCACGATGCCGTCCTCGTTGAAGCCCAGCGCCTGGTTGGGGCAGACGTCCAGGCAGCGCTTGCACTTGTCCACGGTCAGACACTTGTTGGGGTTGACCGCGATCTCCGGCTCCAGGATCTGGGATTCCGGGTTGCTGCACCATTTGCAGCGCAGGGAACAGCCCTTGATGAAGACGATGGTGCGGATGCCCGGGCCGTCGTGCACGGAGTACTTCTGGATGTTGAAGACCGTGCCGGTGACGGATTTGTCTGGAATGTTGGCCAAGGTGCGCTCCTCGCGCTTGTGTTCAGGCCGGAGGGGGCGCTTTCGCGCCCCCCCGGCCGGAGGTTGGTCAGGGTTTCTAGATGGACTCGTGGGCCGTGCGGCGGATCAGGTCGTCCTGCAGGTCCTTGGACAGGTCGCAGAAGTAGGCGCTGTAGCCGGCGATGCGCACGATGAGGTTGCGGTACTTCTCGGGCTCCTTCTGGGCGGCCTTGAGGGTTTCCGCGTTGACCACGTTGAACTGGATGTGCCACAGGCGCAGGTCGCAGAAGGTGCGGATGAAGTCCACGAGCTTCTTGGTTCCCTGCTCGCCTTCCACGCATTTGGGGGTGAACTTGATGTTCACCAGGCGCGCGGCGCGCTCGCGGAAGTTGAAGTTCTTGGTGGTGTAGTTGGACAGCATGATCGCGGTGGGGCCGTTGTGGTCGGCGCCGTGGGACGCGGACGAGCCGTCGGACAGCGGGGTGTAGGCGTAGCGGCCGTTGGGCGTCGCGGAGACGACGCGGCCGAAGGGCACGTGCGAGGTGAAGGGCACGTAGCGCACGTCCAGGTGCACGCCCAGCTCCATCTGGTACTTGTTGGCGAACTCGACGCAGACGTGGTCCAGTTCCTTGCCGATGGCGTCGGCGTAGGGGTCGTTGTTGCCGTAGCAGGGCACGTTCTGCAACATGGCGCGGATGTCTTCCTTGCCCTCGAAGTTGCAGCGGCAGGCCTCGATGACCTCTTCCATGGTCAGCTTCTTCTCCTCAAAGACCAGCTTCTTGATGGCGGACAGGGAGTCCACCACGGTGCCCAGGCCCATGAACTCGAAGTAGCCCAGGTCGATGCCCTCGGGCACGTCGGGCTGGTGCAGGTCCACCGCGTGCTTCATGGCCAGGTCGTGCATGGCGCTGCCCAGCGGGGTCGCGAAGTGGTTCTTGCGGTTGTGGATGACCTGATGCTGTTGGATGAAGGCGTGCTTCAGGAAGTTGCGCTCCTGGGCCTTGAAGGCCTCGAAGAACTCCTCCCAGGTCTTCATCTTGGTCGGGTCGCCGGTCTCGATGGAGAGCTGCGTGTCCCCGTACTTCATCATCTTGCCGTTGTAGAGGGTCATCTCCAGGGCGGCGGCGAAGTTGATGTAGGGGTTGCCCGAGGTGTAGGTGTCGCGGTTGGGCATGCGGGTCTCGGCGCAGCCGGACACGGCGTAGTCGAAGATCTCCTCGAACTTGGCGCCCTTGGACAGGTGCAGCGGGATGACTTCCTCATCGTTGATGAGCTTGGGGAAGCCGGAGCCTTCCTTGATGGTCTCGGCCACCTCGGCCAGGAACCGCTCGGGGGCGCGGGCGTGGATGCGCGCGGCCAGGTCCGGGTAGTGGTGCGGGAACTCGCGCTTGGAGCGCAGGAACAGGTAGCTGAGCTCGTTGGTGGCGTCCAGGCCGTCCTTGGTCTGCCCGCCGACGGTCACGGCCTCCCAGTGGGCGTAGCCCTCGTTGAAGGCGCTGCCGTTGGGGGAGATGTAGAGGTCGATGAACTGGGCCATGCCCACGTACATGCACTCGATGAGCTCCAGGGCCTTCTCGTCGTCCAGGATGCCCGCCTCCACGTCCTTCTTGTAGAAGGGGTAGAAGTACTGGTCCATGCGGCCGTTGGAGATGATGGTGCCGGTCTTCTGCTCGATGCGCGAGAACATCTGGGTGAACCACTGGCTCTGCACGGCCTCGTAGAAGTTGGTGGCCGGGAACTCGGGCACGCGGCGGCAGTTGGCGGCGATCATCTCCAGCTCGGCCTTGCGCGTGGCGTCCTTTTCGGTCTTGGCCATCTTCTCGGCCAGGTCGGCGTGGCGGTTGGCCCAGAGGATGATGGCGTTGCAGACGATGACGATGGCTTCGTAGAAGGGCTTCTTCTCGGTGTTGTCCACGGGGGACATGGGGTCCAGGGCGTCGATCTTGGCCTGGGCCTCGTCACGGATGCCGCCGAAGCCGCGTTTGAGGACCTTCTCGTAGTCGTGCACCCACTGGATGGAGCTGCGGAAGGAGGCGGTCTCGTTCACGATGTAGCGCGAGAACAGGCCGTCGGGGTCGTCGTAGGTCAGGGTGTGGGTTTCCGGGGGCAGGGCGGCGTTGAGGGCCTCGTGGAAGGTCTTGCCCTTCCAGTAGGGGGCGATCTCCTCGACGATGACCCGGATGTCCTCCTGGGTGATGGAGAACGGGGAGCTTTCGCGCTTGGGCAGCTCCACCACGGCCATGTCCAGGAAGTCGCCGTCCAGTTCGGGGTAGAGGATGCCGTAGCGGCCCTGGCAACCGGCGCGGCCGGCCAGGAGCTGGTCGTCGTCGATATACACGGTCATGTTCTTGGCGATGTTCATCAGCGCCTTGGCCCAGCGCAGGGTCAGGTGCTCGCCCTCGGTCTGCTTCATGGACTCGGTGAAGTACTTGGCGCGCTCCACGTCGATGGCGGGCTTGAGGTTCTCGATGGTGTCGAGAATCTTGAACACGCGTTTGTGAGTCTCACGGTATTTGTTGGTCTTGCCGGCGATTCGGTCCTGAAGGGCCTGTTCATGGGGAGACAGGCAGCAATCTATGGTCATGTTAGTAACTCCTTGAAAGGTGTAACGAAACTTTAGGATATGAGCGTTTGAGCAAGTTTGGTGCCATTCTCTTCGGTTTGGCGTCACATTGTCTCTTTCGCTGAATTCCCCCGTTTTACAGGGTGGTTCCGTTGCAAGACCCGTCCCGTGCGGAGCCCGCGTCGCTGTTCGCGTCGGCGGAGGGGGGATTGTCTGATGCGGTTTTGCAACGTCAGTGTTTTTATCCTTTGGTTTCAGCTAGTTGCTCTAGGCGTGAATTTGCATCCAAATCCCGTGCCCGGCGCAATTCTGCAACGCCCGCGGGGCGAGGCTTTTCCCGCCCCGCAGGCGGTTTTCTAGTGGTTCAGGAACATGGGCAGCCAGGTCACCAGCTTGGGGAACATCATGATCAGGCCGATGCCCACGATCTGGCAGAAGATGAACTCGATCATGCCCTTGTAGATGTCCGACAGATGCCAGTGCGGTATGCAGCCCTTGATGAAGTAGCAGGACAGGGCCACCGGCGGCGACAGCCACGAGGTCTGCAGGGTCACGGCGTAGACGATGGCGAACCACAGAAGGTCCACGCCCATGGCCTTCACCGTGGGCAGCATGATGGGCAGGATGATGAGCACGATGGGCACCCATTCCATGGCCCAGCCCAGGAAGAAGACGATGGCCATGATCATGGCGATCATGATCATGGGCGGCAGCTCCATCTGGATCAGCTGGTTGGACAGCCAGGAGGCGCCGCCGAGCCTGGAGAACACCGAGCCGAAGAAGTTCGAGGCCGCGATCATGATCAGGATCATGGCCGAGAGCCTGATGGAGGAGTACATGGACTCCCTGAAGGCCTTGAACTTGAACTTGCGGTAGGCCAGCACCAGGACCAGCGAACCGAAGGCGCCGCAGGCCGACGCCTCGGTGGGCGTGGCCAGGCCGGCCAGGATGCTGCCCAGGGTGGCGCCGATGAGCAGCACCAGGGGCACGACGCCCTTGACCAGGTCCACCATCAGCGCCCCGAAGGACTCGGCGCGCAGTTCCTTGGGCAGCGGCGGGCCGAGCTTGGGGTTCAGGAAGCAGCGGATCAGGGCGTAGCCGCAGTAGATGGTCGCCAGCAGCAGGCCGGGCACGATGGCCCCGGCGAAGAGGTCGGTCACGGGCACGCCCATGAGCGGGCCCATGACCACGAGCATGATGCTCGGTGGTATGAGTATGCCCAGGGTACCGCCCGCGGCGATGGCCCCGGCCCCCATTCGCGTGTTGTAGTGGCTGCGGCGCATGGCCGGTTCGGCCATCACGCACAAGAGGGTGATGGAGGAGCCCACGATGCCCGTGGCCGCCGCGAAGATGGTGGCCGTGACGATGATGGCCACGTACAGCGAGCCCGGGATGGGGGCCATGAGTTTTTGTATCGAATGGAAGAGGTTGTCCATCAACCCCGCGCTTTCCAAAATATATCCCATGAACAGGAAGAAGGGGATGGCTCCCAGCACCGGGTCGCTCATGACCTGGTAGAACTGGATGTTCAGGAGATAGAAGACCAGCTTGCCGATGCCCAGGTAGCCGAAGCCCAGGCCGATGAAGATCATGGTGAAGGAAATCGGGAATCCGGTGCAGAAGGAGACCAGGAGCCCCACCAGGGACAACATGCCGAGCATTTCGTTGAATTCCATGACGGTACTCCCTTATTCCTGCGTTGCGTCCAGACATTCCGGGACATGGTCCTCGGGAGAGTGCTCGGCCTTTTCCCAGAACCACTTGTTGTAGCGGAACGCGTAGTAGCTTTTGATGGTTTCCGACAGGCCCTGGAGGATCATCAGGAAGAGGCCCAGGGGAATGGCGAACTTCATGGGCCAGATGATGGGCATCCAGGGGCTGGAGATGATGGTCTCGTTCTGATGGAAGGACTTCATGAAATAGTTCCAGCCGACCCAGAGGAAGACGATGTGGGCCGGGAAATAGAGGAGGACATAGATGATCATGTCCATCAGACCCTTGGTCCTCACGGACCAGTGGGCGTAGAGGAAGTCCGTGCGGATGTGTCCGCCTTCCTTGAGGCAGTAGGGCGACGCCACCATGAAGTAGATGCCGTACAGGATGAGCGCGGTGTCGCCGGCCCAGATGGTGGGCGCGTTGAAGAAGTAGCGGGCGATCACCTCATGCACCAGTGCGTACATCATGGGGATGATAAAAAAGGCCGCGCCTTTGCCGAACAGATCGCTGATCCAGTCCAGGCGTCTGACGAGTGTGTCTACGGCCTGTGAGGGCCCGGGCCCGAGGGCTGTGTTTTCGGAGTGCACGTGTGCAATCCCCCTTCTTTGTCTTGAATGTTCCTGAAAAGGCCGCGGGAGAGGGGTCCTCCCGCGGCCTTCTAGAGAGCGCGGTTGTGGTTACTTCTTGTAGTCGGACATGGCGCCGCTATCCATGGCGGCCTTGCCCATCTTGAAGTACACGCCGTTGACCTTCACCTGGTAGGGCACGGTCAGGGCGGCCCACTGGTTCAGGGATTCCAGGACCTGCTTGAAGAAGGGGCTCTTCTTGGAATACTTGTCCAGGACCTTGGGCACGGCGGCCATGTATTCCTTGATGTAGCCGTCGGGGGTGTCCTCGAGGATGACGCCCTTCTCCGTGACCATCTCCTTGAGGGCCTTGGAGTTCAGGCTGACGTTCATCACGATCTGGTCGGCAACGCTGGCGCGCATGGACTCGTTGATGACGTCCTGCAGGTGCGGGGGCAGGGAGTTGAACCAGGTCTTGTTGATGTACACGTCGCCGATGGACAGAGCCTGGTGCAGGCCCTGCAGGTAGTAGTGCTTCCACACGTCGGCCAGGCCCAGGTTCTTGTCGTCGCCGGGGCTGATCCACTCGGCCGCGTCGATGACGCCGCGCTGGGCGGAGGGCACGATCTCGGAGCCGGGCATGGAGACCACGGGCATGCCGATGAACTTGAAGGTCTCGGCCGGGATTCCGGGAGGCGAGCGGAACTTGGCCTTCTTCATGTCATCCACGTTGGTGTACTTCTTGGGGAACCAGCCGAAAGGCTCGGGGCCCATGGGCATGGTCAGCCAGGCCTGGATGTCGTAGCCCAGCTCCTTCTGGTAGTACTGGTTGAGCAGCTTGTTGCCGTCGCCTTCCCAGGCCCAGGACAGCAGACCGGCCTGGTCCAGGCCCACGCCGAGTCCGGCGGTGGGGGCGGCGAAGAGCAGGCCCGCGGGGTGCTTGCCGGACCAGTAGTGGGTCCAGGCCTGGCCGCCGTTGATGATGCCTTCGCTCACGGCGTCGAGAATTTCGAAAGCCTTGACGATGGCGCCGTCAGCGAACACTTCGACCTTGATCTCGCCGTTGGACAACTTCTCGATGCGCTTGCCCAGGCGATCCATGGTCTCGAAGTACATGCTGGACCCAGGGACAGCAGTCTGGATTTTGAGTTCGTACTTGGCAGCCTGGGCCTGCGTCGTCATGACGAACGCCAAGCACATGGCAAGGATCAGGGCGCGTTTGAACATCATAAGCTTCTCCTTGTCGCGAACAAAACGGATTGATTGACCACGTGCCGCAGCCCCACCGGCTGTGGCATCGCTTCCCCAAAAAACTCCCCGGGTTACCTTCCCGAAGAGATTCTACTCCGCAACGAGCACGGTCCCCCCTAAGCAAGGTCAGTGCCATTTTTCACATGAAAATTGGTGCATGAAGAGCAGAACGCTCCGGTAAGCGGCTGTTCGTGGACTTGCGGCGGGGGGGCGAAAAATCAGAGTGCTTCGGTCTGTCTTGTCTCCGGGCTGCTTGTTCCCTTTGTGAACGTGAGTGGTCTTACCACGGCCGGGCCAAGTGTTGCATATTTGCGGGCTATGGTTATATCTAATTGAATTATTTCGTCTTTTAAAAACGCCCTGTAAATCGGCTGTTGCGTTTTTGCACCATCGGTTTTCGCCTATATATATGGACCTCGACGCGTGGTTCTCGGTTTCCTGTTTAACTTATTGTAAAATTGAGATTTTTCCAAACATATTTTGTCCACGGCCGGAACATGGTGTAGTGTTGCAGTTTTAGGACTTTCAGTCCGATTTAGTTAGTAATAATAACTATTCAGATGTCATCCCGAAGCGTGGGAACGTGAGGCGGGTGCGCCGCCGGTTTGTAAGGTTCATGTCATTAAAGGCGCAAGCTCCGGGTTCGGGGGCGGAGTGAAATTTACATAAAAGGGCGCTGGCCGAAGGAATGCACGGAATCCTTGCACGATAGTTGCAAAACCGGTCCCTGAACTTCATGGCGTCCTGGCGCTTTCTGACCGGAAAAATATTGGGAAAGCGACGGGTTGCAGGGTGGGCCGAACCGGATGCCGGGGCCAAAACGGCATGCGGGCGAGGCGCTCGCCCTGTCTTCCGCCGAGGCGGGGGCGCCGCCAGAGAAGGAGAGACGACACATGGGTAAAGAGATCATCACCCTCTCGGATATCCTCAAGGCCGCCGAGGCCGGGCAGACCTCCATCCCCGGTTCCGGGGACGGCGTGGTCATCACTGCCCAGGCCCGCGACAAGGCCGCGGAACTGGGCATTTCCCTGCCCGGCGTTCCCGCCCCTGTGGGCGCGGAGGCCTGCGTTTCCGAAACCAGGCTCGTGGACGAGGTCTGTTCCCTGCTCGCGGAGCGGGGGGCGGGCAACGTCTCGCCCGAGGAGCTCCGGCGCGTGGTGTCCGAGGTCACGGTGGCGCGGCTGGGCCGTCCAGCCGGCCTGGGCCCCGGGCGGGGCCAGGGCCTGGGAGCGGGCCTGGGGCTCGGTCAGGGCATGGGCTTGGCGCCGGGCCGCGGCGCGGCCGCCGCGCAGGCGTCCCAGGGCGGCCCGGGGCAGTACACCGCGGCCGGCGGCGTGTATCAGGTGGAGTTCGCCCGGCTGTTCAAGGACGGCTCCGACCAAGCCGTGGCCGAGGGCCGGGTCCTGGTGGCCGAGGCCGTGAACTGCGATTGCGCGGACCTGAACGGGGCCTGCATGGAATGGGAGAACGCCTCCCTGCCGCGCACCCTGGAGCGGCCCGAGATCGCCGTGGTCATCGACGGCGAGCTGCGCCTGACCACCGAGGGCCGGACCCTGGTGGGCAAGCCCGGGGACATGTTCTACCTCTCCGCCGGGTCGCAGGTGGAGTACGAGGCCCCGGGCAAGGTCCGTCTGGCCTGCGTGAGCGTCAAGTAGGGCCCAGGGCATCGATATTTCGCACAAGGAATCAGCAGTGGATATTCTGGAATTCTGTATCGAATCCTGCCGCAAGGAACCCGGCACCGTCGTTTTTCCCGACAGCCTGGACCCGCGCGTCTACAAGGCCGCCCTCAGGCTGGAACGCGAGGGCCTGGCCCATCCCGTGCTGGTGCAGTCGCCCTTCGCGCTCCTGGACAGCATGCGCGGGCAGGACCTGCGCGCGGCCAAGTTCGAGGTCCTGGACCATTCGGGCAAGCGCCAGCTGGAGCGCAACGCGGAGACCTACATGGAGATCCGCAAGGAGAAGGGCAAGCCCGTGTCCGAGGAGGACGCCCTGCGCCTGGTGAACCACCCCCTGGCCGCCGGGGCCATGATGGTCAGGCGCGGCGAGGCCGAGGTGGGCGTGGCCGGGAACCTCTCGTCCACGGCCGAGGTGCTGCGCGCGGGCCTGGGCGTGTTGCCGCGCAAACAGGGCCTGAAGACCGTTTCCAGCTTCTTTTTCATGCTCTCCCCGGACGGTTCCAGGCAGTACGTGTTCGCGGACTGCGCCGTGGTGCCCGAGCCCGATGCGGAGATCCTGGCGGACATCGCCATCGCCTCGGCGGAAAAGGCCCGCAACGTGCTCCGGCAGGAGCCGCGCGTGGCCATGCTGTCCTTCTCGTCCAGGGGCAGCGCCAAGCACCCCCGCGCCGAGATGGTGCGCGAGGCCGCCGAGCTGGCGCGCCGCCGCGCCCCGGACATCAAGGTGGACGGGGAGCTGCAGTTCGACGCCGCAGCCGTGCCCGAGGTGGCCTCCCTCAAGGCCCCGGGCAGCATCCTGGAGGGCGAGGCCAACGTCTTCGTGTTTCCGTCCCTGGAGGCCGGGAACATCGCCTACAAGATGGTCCAGCGCCTGGCCGGATACGTGGCCCTGGGCCCGTTCCTGCAGGGGTTCGAGGGTGGCTGGCACGACCTCTCGCGGGGCTGCAGCGCCGAGGATATTTTCCGGGTGGCCGTCATCGGCACCTGCCTGAGCAGGGGCAACCTGCTGAATTAGCAAGAATCCGCCCGTCAGGGCGGCCAAGGAGGACGACATGGACGCATTGGGAATGATTGAGACCAGGGGCATGGTGGCCTTGATTGAGGCTTCCGACGCCATGGTCAAGGCCGCCCGCGTGGAACTGGTGGGCTACCAGAAGATCGGGGCAGGCCTGGTGACCGCGCTGGTTCGCGGCGACGTGGCCGCGTGCAAGGCCGCCACCGACGCGGGCGCCGCCGCCGCCAAGCAGGTGGGCGAGGTCATCGCGGTGCACGTGATCCCCAGGCCCCACGGGGACCTGGACGGGATTTTCCCGCTGAACAAGAAGTAGGACCTCCCGGGTCCGTCCGGTTCGCCGGGCGGACCCGGGGACAGGCCTTGAGCCTGTGAACGGACCAGGGTCGGGCGCGCGCGTCCGGAGAAGCAAGGCACTTTCACAATCCCGGGACGGGGAAATGGACAAGGAAACGTTGATCCGGGCGGTGCGCGAAGCCGGGGTGGTGGGCGAGGGCGGAGCCGGTTTTCCGGCCCACGTCAAGTACGACACCCAGGTGGAGACCGTCATCGCCAACGGCTGCGAGTGCGAGCCGCTGCTCTATTCGGACCAGACCATCATGCTGCAGTACGCGGCCGAGGTGGTCCGGGGGCTCGCCGCCGTGCGGGACGCCGTGGGCGCGACCCGGGGCGTGATGGCCATCAAGGCCAAATACGTGGAACAGGCCGAGGCCTTCGCCGCGGCCATGCAGGGCACCGGGCTGGAACTGGCCCGGCTGGACAATTTCTATCCCGCCGGCGACGAACACATCCTCGTGCACGAGGTCACCGGCCGGACCATCCCGCCCCTGGGCCTGCCCAAGGAGGTCGGCGCGCTGGTGGCCAACGTCGGGTCCCTGTATTCGGTGGCCCGGGCCCTGGACGGCGCTCCCGTGACCCACAAGCTGGTCACCGTCACCGGCGAGGTGGCGCGGCCCTGCGTGCTGCGGGTGCCCGTGGGCACGGCCGTGTCCGAGTGTCTGGCCGCAGCGGGCGGCCCCGTCACGGCCGACCCCGTGCTGATCATGGGCGGCCCCATGATGGGGCGCTTCCTGGATTCCGCCGAGGCCCAGGCCAAGGCCGTGATCACCAAGACCAGCGGCGGGATCATCGTGCTGCCGCGCGGGCACCACCTGCACGCCATGGCCACCATGCCCGTGGAGGTCATGCAGCGCCGCGCCTCCGTGGCCTGCATCCAGTGCCGGTCCTGCACGGACCTCTGCCCGCGCCATCTCGTGGGCCACGGCTTCGAGACCCACAAGGTCATGCGCGCCTTCGGCGGCGGCAAGGACGCGGCCATGGGCGCCACGGCTGCCGCCCTGTGCAGCGAGTGCGGGGTCTGCGAGCTGTTCAGCTGCCCCATGGGCCTCTCGCCCCGGCGCATCAACGCGGCGCTCAAGGCCGCCTTCCGCCAGAGCAAGGTGGCCTACGAGGGCCCGCGCGAGGTGATCCCCGCGCAGACGGCCCTTCGGCCCCTGCGCAAGATCCCCACCCCGCGCCTGGTGGAGCGCGTGGGACTGGGCAGGTACATGGACATCCATCCGGAATTTTTGGGCGATCTGACGCCTGACACCGTTCGCATACCCCTCCTCCAACACATAGGGGCCCCTGCGGCCGCCCGGGTCCAGCCCGGGGACCGGGTCAACCCGGGCGACCGCATCGGGGACATCCCCGAGGGAGCCCTGGGCGCGGCGGTGCACGCCTCCATCGGCGGCGTGGTCCAGGCCGTGGACGCAACCATAACAATCAAAGGAGCCTAAAGGTGGTCGCCAGCATTCAGGCCGTCGGCATGATCGAGTTCAACAGCATCGCCACGGGCATCGAGGCCTCGGACGCCATGATCAAGGCCGCGAGCGTGGAGCCGCTGTTCATGAAGACCGTATGCCCGGGCAAGTTCGTGACCGCCGTGTACGCCGAGGTCGCCTCGGTGCAGGCCGCCGTGGACGCGGGCAAGGCCTGCGCGCAGGGCCTGGTCATGGACCATTTCGTGATCCCCAACATCAGCCCGTCGGTGATCCCGGCCCTGTCCTGCGCCGTGAACGTGGAGCGGGGTTCGGCCCTGGGGGTCATCGAGACCTTCACCGCCGCCTCCTGCATCGTGGCCGCGGACATCGCCGTGAAGACGGCGGACGTGAGCCTCGTGGAGGTGCGCATCGCGCTGGGTCTGGGCGGCAAGGCCTACACCCTGCTCACCGGGGACGTGGCCGCCGTGGAGCAGGCCGTCAAGGCCGGAGCGGGCACGGCCGCGAACCTGGGGCTTCTGGTGCGGGACGTGGTCATCCCGGGCGCGGCTCCGGAACTTTTGCAACATCTGGCCTGACCGGGCGGCCCTTCGGGCCCCCGGCGGCGCAAACCGTCGAGGTAGGAAATGGCGAGTCACGATGCACTGGGTTTTGTGGAGGTCATGGGCATGGCCGCGGCCATCGAGGTTTCGGACGTCATGGTCAAGACCGCCTGGGTCAACGTCAAGACTGTCTGCAACGCCGACGCCGGACTGCTGTCCGTGGTCTGCGAGGGCGAACTGGCCGCGTGCAAGGCCTCGGTGGACGCCGGGGCCGCTGCGGCCCAGGCCATGGGCGCGCTGCTGCGCACCAATCTCATTCCCCGGCCCGCAGAAGGGCTGGAGACCCTGGTCATGGACTACGCCGATTCGGTGACGACCAAGCCGCAGCCCGTCGAGGAGGAGGCCGCTCCGGTCGCCAAGCCGGCGGCCAAGCCCAAGGGCAAGGGCGGCAAGAAGTAGGCGATTTCTTTTACACCATTCACTAGGACAACAGGACAAGGAGAATCACAATGATGGATGCTTTGGGAATGATCGAGACCAGGGGCATGACCGCGCTTATCGAGGCCTCCGACGCCATGGTCAAGGCCGCTCGAGTTGAGCTGGTGGGCTACACCCAGATCGGCGCCGGTTACGTGACCGCGCTGGTGCGCGGCGACGTGGCCGCCTGCAAGGCCGCCACCGACGCCGGGGCCGCCGCCGCCAAGGCCGTGGGCGAGGTCATCGCCGTGCACGTGATCCCCAGGCCGCATGCGGATCTGGAAGCCATCTTCCCCCTGAAGAAGTAGCGCCCGCGCGCTCAAACGCCGCGCAACGGACCGCTCCGCACGAGGCGGACGCGCCCGGCGCGCAGGGAGAACGTTTATGGAACTGGGCAAGGTTGTGGGACAGGTCGTATCGACGGCCCGCGTCAAGGGTCTGCCGAACCAGACGCTGCTTCTGGTGGATCTGGTGGATGTCGAGGGCAACGTCCTCGACGGCAACCAGGTGGCTCTGGACGCCGTGGGCGCCGGGGAGGGCGAGATCGTTCTCCTGGCGCGCGGCAGTTCCGCTCGCCGCGTTCTGGACGACGCGGTTCCCATCGACCTGAGCGTGATCGGCATCGTGGACCAGATCACCTCGGGCAAGCGGGCCCTGTACGAGAAATAACGTCAACTGGAATACGGTGGTGCACCCATGTCCGTTCGACGGGAAGAGATTGAATCCATAGTGGCCGAGGTTCTCGGCCGGATAGGAGCCGCGGCTCCGGGCGTGGCCCCGGGCGCGGGACAAAACGACTGGGGCGTGTTCGAGACCCTGGACCAGGCCGTGGCCGCGGCCCAGGCCGCGTACCCGCGCATCGAGACCCTGGCCGTTCGCAACCGGGTCATCCGGGCCATCCGCGTGGCCGCCAAGGCCAACGCCCGCCGCCTGGCGGAAATGGCCGTGGGCGAGACCGGAATGGGCCGCATCGAGGACAAGGTGCGCAAGAATCTGCTGGTGGCCAGCCGGACCCCCGGGGCCGAGGTGCTTTCGCCCAACGCCATGTCCGGCGACATGGGCCTGACCCTGGTGGAGAACGCCCCCTGGGGCGTCATCGCCTCGGTGACCCCGTCCACCAACCCGGCGGCCACGGTCATCAACAACGCCATCAGCATGCTGGCGGGCGGCAACTCCGTGTGCTTCGCGCCGCATCCCTCGGCCAAGGAGACGACCCAGGAGGCCATCCGCATCCTGAACAAGGCCATCTTCGACGAGACCGGCATCAACAACCTGCTGGTCTGCGTGCGCAAGCCCACCATCGAGGCCGCCACCCAGCTGTTCACCTACCCGGGCATCGACCTTCTGGTGGTCACGGGCGGAGAAGGCGTGGTGGGCGCGGCCAAGGCCGCCACGGACAAGCGGCTCATCGCCGCCGGCGCGGGCAACCCGCCCGTGGTGGTGGACGAGACCGCGCACATCGCCCGCGCGGCCAGGAGCATCTACGACGGCGCGTCCTTCGACAACAACATCATCTGCGCCGACGAAAAGGAAGTGCTGGTGGTGGAGGCCGTGGCCGAGCAGCTCAAGACCGAGCTCAAGGCCTGCGGGGCCGTGGAGATATCCCGGGCCCAGGCCGAGAAGTTGGCCGAGACCGTGCTCCTGGACTACCCGGCCAAGCCCCGGGCCAACCCCAAATGGGTGGGCCGCGACGCCGCCGAGATCGCCAAGATCATCGGCCTGTCCGTGCCCGAGGAGTGCCGCCTGCTCATCGTGGACGCCGGTCCGGACAAGGACTTCGTGTTCGCCCGCGTGGAGCAGATGATGCCCATCCTGCCCCTGGTGCGCGCCCGCAACGTGGCCCAGGCCATCGACTGGGCCCTGGAGCTGGAGCGCAACCTGCACCATACCGCGGGCATGCACTCCACCAACATCGACAACATGCAGGAGATGGCCAAGCGCGCCAACACCAGCCTGTTCGTGAAGAACGGCCCGCACGTGGCCGGTCTGGGCGCGGGCGGCGAGGGCTGGACGTCCATGACCATCTCCACGCCCACGGGCGAGGGCGTGACCAACGCCAGGTCCTTTGTCCGCCTGCGGCGCTGCACCCTGGTGGGCAGCTTCCGCATCGTCTAGGAACATGCAGGACGTCTGGAAGCAAACCAACGCCAAGCTCGACAGGGCGGCGCGCATCCTCAACAACGAGGAGCGCGCCGCCGCGCCCGGGCCGGTGAGCGTGGGCGTGGACCTGGGCACCGCCGACGTGGTGCTCATGGTCCTGGACCGCAAGGGCCAGCCCCTGGCCTGCTTCCTGGAATGGGCCGAAGTGGTGCGCGACGGCGTGGTGGTGGACTTCATCGGCGCGGTGAACATCGTCAAGGACATGGTGGAGAAGGCCCAGGAACGCCTGGGCCTGCCCATCACCGAGGCGGCCACGTCCTTTCCCCCGGGAACGGATCCGCGCCTGTCCACCAACGTGCTGGAGCGGGCCGGGCTGGACGTGCGCGCCGTGAGCGACGAGCCCTCCTGCGTGGCCTCGCTGCTCAGGCTGGACAAGAGCGCGGTGGTGGACATCGGCGGCGGCACCACGGGCATCGCCGTCATCGACAAGGGCGAGGTCCTGTCCTGCGGCGACGAGCCCACGGGCGGCAGGCACATCTCCCTGGCCATAGCCGGGCACTACGGGGTGCCCATGGCCGAGGCCGAAAAGCGCAAGCGCCAGGCCGAGAAGTACGGCATCCTCGGGCTGGCCACGCCCACCCTGCAGCGGGTGGCGGACATCGTGGCCACGCACATACGCGGCCGCGACGTGGACCGCTTCGTGCTCACGGGCGGCACCTGCTGCCTGCCGGGCATGGACGCGGTGCTCTCGCGCGAGCTGGGCCTGCCCGCGTTGCTGCCGAGCCAGCCGCTGCTCCTCACACCCCTGGCCATAGCATCCCTGAAGTGAGACACGATCGCCCCAACCCTACGCGCCCCACACAGGCTGACGGCCCATGAAAATCCTAGTCATCAACTGCTCAGGCGGGACGCTCCGCTACCAACTCGTGGACACGGACCATTCGGAATCCCGGGCCTTGGGCGTGGTGGAGCGCATCGGCGAGCCCGGATGCCGCGTGACCCACTCGGCCTATCCCGAGTCCTGCCACGAGTACAAGTTGGCCTGGGACCAGGAATTGCCCAACCACGCCGCCGCCGTGGCCCTGGCCGTGGAATTGATCACCGACCCCGAGCACGGGGTGGTGGAGGCCGACGGCATCGACGCCGTGGGACACAGGATCGTGCACGGGGGCGAGGCCTTCACCCGGTCCGTGCTGGTGGACGACGCCGTGGTGGAGGGCATCCGCGCCACCATCCCCCTGGCGCCGCTGCACAATCCCCCGGCGCTGGAGGCCCTGGAGGCCGCGCGCGGGCTGTTCCCGAACACGCCCCACGTGGCGGCCTTCGACACGGCCTTCCACCGCACCCTGCCGCGCAGGGCCTATCTCTACGGCGTGCCCCTGGCCTGGTACGAGGAACTGGGCGTCAGGCGCTACGGGTTCCACGGCATGTCCCACGCCTGCGCCGTGCGCCGCGCGGCCCGGCTGTTGGGGCGCAGGCCCGAGGACTGCAATTTCATCACCGTGCACCTGGGCGACGGGGCCTCCCTGGCGGCCGTGCGCGGGGGCGAGAGCGTGGACACCTCCATGGGCATGACGCCCATGGCCGGGATGCTCATGGGCACGCGCTGCGGCGACGTGGACCCGGCGGTGATCTTCCACGTGGCCAATCGCACGGGCCTGCCGCTGACCCGCATCGAGGAGATCCTCTCCCGGGAGAGCGGGCTGGTGGGGCTGTGCGGGGCCAGCGACCCCCGCAACCTGCGCGAGCGGGCCGAGGCGGGCGACAAATGCGCGGGGCTGGCCCTGGAAATGTTCGTCTACCGCTGCCGGGCCTTCGTGGGTTCGTACTGCGCCGTGCTCGGCCGGGTGGACGCCCTGGTCTTCACCGCCTGCGTGGGCGGCGACGACCCCGAGGTGCGCAGGCTGGTCTGCGACGGGCTGGAAAACCTGGGAATCCATCTGAACGCCGAGGCCAACACGGCCCAGCAGAGCGGGCGGGGCGCGGACATCTCAGGGCCGGGGAGCCCGGTGCGCGTCCTGGTTGTGCCCACGGACGAGGCCTTGGAAATTGCCCGTCATACAGCTGAAATCCTGAAATATAACACTTGATAAGCGGACGTTTATTGGGCTATTCGCAAGAGTGGAACGATGCGCCTGGGTGGGCGCAAGGGCCCGTGGCGTGTCCAAAAACGCCACGCTCATCCTAACGAAAATACTGGCGGAATAGGAATATGACCAAACAGTGCATGACCCTGGGCGGCGACGACGGTTCGCTGCTGGCCGAGGTCAAGACCCGTTCCGGGCAGAATCCCGCCCGCTGCATGCAGTGCGGCAAGTGTACGGCGGGCTGTCCCGTGGGCCTGGACGCGGACATGCCGGTGAACGCCGTGCTGCGCCTGGTGCAGGAGGGCCGCCGCGAGGAGGCCCTGGGCAGCCGCTTCATCTGGCTCTGCGCCCAGTGCCGCACCTGCTCGGTGCGCTGCCCCCAGGAGATCGACGTGGCCGCCGTCATGGGCGCGCTGCGCGTCATGGCCTGGAAAGGCGGCTATGCGGCGGACAAGCGCGTGAAGACCTTTCTCAAGGCCTTCGTGGACTCCGTGGGCCGCTTCGGCCGGGTCCACGAGCTGGGCCTGATGGCCGAGTACGCCCTGCGCACGGGCCGCATGTTCGACGACCTGGAGCTGGCGCCCAAGGCCATCACCAAGCTCTCCATCCTGCCCCACACGACCCCCGGGGCCAAGGAGGTGCGGGACATCGTGCGCCGGGCCATGGCCGCCAAGCCCGACGAGGACAAGCCCAAGGCCGCCGACAAGGCCGGGGAGGAGCGGTCATGAGCCGGACCTACGCCTATTATCCGGGCTGTTCCCAGACGGGCACGGCCGTGGAGAACGACCTTTCCGTGCGCGCCGTGGCCCGGGCCCTGGACGTGGCGCTCACGGAAATCCCCGACTGGACCTGCTGCGGCTCGTCCCCGGCCCAGTCCGTGGACAAGACGCTGCTCGCCGCCCTGGCCGCGCGCAACCTGCGCCTGGTGGAGGACATGGGCCTGGCCGGGGTGGTCACGCCCTGCCCGAGCTGCCTGAAGGCCCTGAAGGTGGCCGGGGAGTACGTGGAGGACGAGAAGGGCCGGGGCCTGGTGGGCGGGCTCCTGGAGCGCATGCCCTCGGGATCCGTGCCCAGCGCCTCGGTGCTGCAGATCCTCGTGGAGGACGTGGGCCTGGAGGAGATCGCCTCGCGGGTGGTCCGACCGCTTGCGGGCCTCGTGGCCGCGCCGTACTACGGCTGCGTCATGACCCGCCCGCGCCGCCTCATGGGCTTCGACGCCGAGGACGACCCCGTGAGCATGGACAACCTGCTCGCGGCCCTGGGCGCGAAGGTGCCCGATTTTCCCTTCAAGGTGGAATGCTGCGGGGCCAGCTACGGCGTGCCCCGGCGCGGCATCGTCGAGCGCCAGTCCGGCCGCATCCTGGACATGGCGCGGCGGGTGGGGGCCACGGCCATCGTCACGGCCTGCCCCCTCTGCCATCAGAACCTGGACCTGCGCCAGGGCCAGGCCCTGCGCGCCCTGGGCGCGGACTTCACCATGCCCGTGCTCTACGTGACCCAGGCCCTGGGCCTGGCCCTGGGGCTTGAGCCCCGCGAGCTGGGGCTGGACCGCCACGCCGTGAAGGTGGACGAACTCTTGAAAACCGTATTCGAGGCCCCCGGGGCCGACGTACAGGACAACCGGGAGGCCGGATCATGCGCATAGGAGTCTTCGTCTGCCTCTGCGGCAGCAACATCGCCGCCACCGTGGACGTGGACAGGGTCGCGGAGATAGCCAAGGGCTATCCCGACGTGGTCTTCGCCAAGAGCGAGATGTACGCCTGTTCCGAGCCCGGCCAGATGGCCATCCGCGAGGCCATCACAGAGATGGGCCTGGAAGGCGTGGTCGTGGCCTCCTGTTCCCCGCGCATGCACGAGAACACCTTCCGCAAGGCCGTGGAGCGCGCGGGCATCAACCGCTACATGTTCGAGCAGGCCAACATCCGCGAGCACGTCTCCTGGGTCAGCAAGGACATGGAGAAGAACACGCGCAAGGCCGCCGAGCTGGTGCGCGCGGCCGTGGAGAAGCTGCGCCTGAACCGGGGGCTGACCGCCGCGACCTTCGAGGTCAACAAGCGGGCCCTGGTGGTGGGCGGCGGCGTGGCCGGCATCCAGGCGGCCCTGGACCTGGCCGAGGGCGGCCTGCAGGTGGTGCTGGTGGAGCGCGAGCCGTCCATCGGCGGCAAGATGGCCAAGCTGGACAAGACCTTCCCCACGGTGGACTGCTCGGCCTGCATCCTGGGCCCCAAGATGGTGGACGTGGCCCAGCATCCCAACATCACCCTGCACACCTATTCGGAGATCGAGGAGGTCTCGGGCTACGTGGGCAACTTCGAGGTCACGGTGCGCAAGAAGACCCCCTACGTGCACTGGGACGTCTGCACGGGCTGCGGCCTGTGCATGGAGAAGTGCCCGAGCCGCAAGAGCCCGGACCCCTTCAACGAGCACCTGGCGCCCACCACGGCCATCAACATCCCGTTCCCCCAGGCCATCCCCAAGAAGGCCCGCATCGACGCCTCGGCCTGCATCAAGCTGACCAGGGACAAGTGCGGGGCCTGCGCCAAGATCTGCCCAACCGGGGCCGTGGACTTCGGCCTCGAGGACCAGCTGGTCACGGAGAAGGTGGGCGCGGTGATCCTGGCCACGGGCTACGACCTCTTCGACCACGCCAAATATCCCGAGTACGGCGGGGGTAGGTACCCCGACGTGATCACCTCCATGCAGTACGAGCGCCTGCTCAACGCCTCGGGCCCCACGGGCGGGCACGTCAAGCGCCCCTCCGACGGGCGCGAGCCCAAGCGGGTGGTCTTCGTGCAGTGCGTGGGCTCGCGCGACCCGTCCAAGGGCCGCCCCTATTGCTCGGGCTTCTGCTGCATGTACACGGCCAAGCAGGCCATCCTGACCAAGGACCACATCCCGGGCGCGGAGGTCTACGTCTTTTACATAGACGTGCGCGCACCGGGCAAGATGTACGAGGAGTTCTACACCCGGGCCCGGGAGGAATACGGCGTGCGCTACGTGCGCGGCCGGGTCTCCAAGATCTGGGAGGTGGGCGACACGGTCACCGTGCAGGGCGCGGACACGCTCCTGCAGGCCCAGGTGGAGGTGGACGCCGACCTGGTGGTCCTGGCCGTGGGCGGCGAGCCCTCGGAAGGTGCGCGCAACCTTGCTGAAAAGCTGCGCATCTCCTACGACTCCTATGGATTCTTCATGGAAGGGCATCCCAAGCTGAGGCCCGTGGAGACCAACACGGCCGGGGTCTTCCTGGCCGGGGCCTGTCAGGGGCTGAAGGACATCCCGTCCTCCGTGGCCCAGGGCAGCGCGGCCGCGGCCAAGGCCCTGGTGCTCCTGTCCCGGGACAGGCTGGAGGCCGACCCCCAGGTGGCCCGCGTGAACTGGGCCCGCTGCATCGGCTGCGGCAAGTGCGCGCTGGTCTGTCCGTTCCAGGCCATCGAGATGACCGAGGACCGTTTCGGCGCGCCCAAGGCCAGGGTCATCGAATCCCTGTGCCAGGGCTGCGGGGTCTGCAACGTGGCCTGCATGGACAAGGCCGTGCAGCTTGATCATTTCACCGACGACCAGATTCTTGCGGGAGTGAAGGCGTTATGCCGGGAATGGAAGGAACAGAGCTGAAAATAATAGGTTTTCTCTGCAACTGGTGCTCATACGGCGGGGCGGACACCGCGGGGGTGTCGCGTTTCGACCAGCCCACTGACCTGCGGGTCATCCGCCTGCCCTGCACCGGCCGCATGGATCCGCTGTTCGTGCTGCGGTCCTTCATGGCCGGGGCCGACGGGGTGCTGGTTTCGGGCTGCCACCCCAACGACTGCCACTATACCTCGGGCAACTTCTACGCCCGGCGCAGGATGGAGCTGCTCAAGAACTTCATGCCCATCCTGGGCATCGAGCCGGACCGCTTCGAGTACACCTGGGTCTCGGCCTCGGAAGGGGCCAAATGGCAGGCCGTGGTCACGGGATTCACCAAGCGCATCCACGAGCTGGGGCCCGCGCCCCGCATCGTCGATCTGAAGGATGTGCCGCTGCGCTTCAAGGAGGGCATGGACGTATGGCCGAGCTGACCCAACTCAAGGAGGCGGTGGCCAAGGTGCTGCCCGAAGTGAAGTACGTCATCGCCTGGCAGCGGGGGCACCAGCCCCTGCGCTCCCGGCCGCTGTTCGTGCGCGGGCCCGAGGACATCGAGAAGATGATCTGGGACGAGACCTGCACCAACAACCTGGCCTCGTACCTCACCAGCCACAGGGGCGAGAAGATCGGCATCGTGGTCAAGGGCTGCGACAGCCGCTCGGTTATCGAGTTGTTGCAGGAGAAGCTCATCGCGCGCGACGACGTGGTGCTCATCGGCATGCCCTGCACGGGCATGTTCAGCCTGAACAAGATCCGCGCGCGCCTGGACCTCTCGCGCCTTGGGGCCGCCGATTGGGACCAGGAGTCCCTGCGCATCGCCACCCGCGACGGCGAGGAGCACTCCTTCCCCCGCGACGAGGTCCTGGCGGACCGCTGCCTGTCCTGCGCCTATCCCAATCCGCTGGCCTTCGACGTGCATGTGGGCGAGCCCCTGGAGCCCTGGGCCCCCAGGCAGCATACCTACGCCCGGGTCCAGGAGTTCGAGAAGCTGCCCATGGACCAGCGTTTCGAGTTCTGGCGGCGGGAGATGAACCGCTGTGTGCGCTGCTACGCCTGCCGCAACGCCTGCCCCCTGTGCGTTTGCAAGGACCACTGCATCGCCGAGTCGCGCCAGCCGCACTACCAGTCCCAGGAGGCCGACGTCTGCGAGAAGTGGTTCTTCCAGATGATCCACGCCATGCACACAGCCGGGCGCTGCACCCAATGCGGGGCCTGCGAGCGGGCCTGCCCCATGGACATCCCGGTGCTGTTGCTCAAGAAGAAGATGGCGCAGGTGGTCGAGGACCTGTTCGAATACGAGGCGGGCATCGACCAGACCGCCGTGCCGCCGCTGCTTACCTTCCAGCTGGAGGAGCGGCATATCGAGGAGAAGAAATGGTGAGCGCCCAACTGTTTTTCCTGCCCCGGGACGCCATGGCGGGCTGGCTCGGAGGGCTGACCGAGGGCATGCGCGTGATGGTTCCCGTGCGCGAGGGCAACGCCGTTGTCTACGCGGAGTTCGACCCCGGGCGGCCCATGATCCTGGACAGCCAGACTGCGGCCAGCCCCAAGCACGTGATCTTCCCGCAGAACGAGTACCTTCTGGAGTACCGCCTCTCGCGCGACACCGACGAGGAAGGCCACCGGGCCGTGGAGCTGCACGCGGAATATCCCAGCCAGAAGACCCTGGTCTTCGGGGCCAGCCCCTGCGGCGCGCGCGGCCTGGCCACCCTGGACCCCGTGTTCCTGGAAGGAGCCGTGGTGGACCCGTACTTCAAGGCCCGGCGGGAGGCCAGCGTCATCGCCACGGTGGTCTGTACCTCCCCGGGGGACGCCTGCTTCTGCCACTGGGTGGGCGGTTCGCCCGACGATCCCACGGGTTCGGACCTGCGTCTGACCCCCGTCGCCGGCGGCTATCTGCTGGAAGTGGTCACGGACAAGGGCGGGGCGCTCCTCAAGGTCCGGCCCCTGGAGGCCGCCACGCCCGAACAGCGGGACGAGGCCGCCGCCGTGGTGGCCAAGGTCCTGGAGGGCCTGGAGCCCGGCCCGGATCTTTCGGAAAGCCCGGACTGGCTCCAGGCGTCCTTCGACGACCTGGAGTTGTGGAAGCGGGTCTCCGAGGCCTGCATCTCCTGCGGGGCCTGCACCTACAACTGCCCCACCTGCTACTGCTTCAACATCACCGACGAGGCCTCGGGCCTGGCCGGGGAGCGGCTGCGCAGCTGGGATTCGTGTATGTTCGCCCACTACACGCGCGAGGCCAGCGGGCACAACCCGCGGCCCACCAAGGAGTACCGCTACCGCAACAGGGTCCTGCACAAGTTCTGCTATTACCCGCGCCTGTACGGCGGCCAGAAGGGCTGCACGGGCTGCGGCCGTTGCATACACCTCTGCCCCGCGGGCCTGGACATCCGGGAGGTTCTCCTCCGGGTCAAGGAGCGCGGCATGGAGAATACCGGTGACTGAGCTTCCCAACCCCTATCTTCCGGACCTGGCCACCATCATCGAGGTGGTGGAGGAAACCGAGACCATCAAGACCTTCCGCGTGGTCCTGGACAACGAGGACAAGATGCGCACCTTCACCTTCATCCCCGGACAGGTGGCGCAGCTCTCCGTGTTCGGCACGGGCGAGAGCACCTTCGTCATCAACTCCTCGCCCACGCGGATGGACTACCTGCAGTTCAGCGTGATGAAGACCGGCGAGGTGACCACGCGCCTGCACACCCTGTCCGCCGGGGACCACGTGGGCGTTCGCGCGCCCCTGGGCAACGGCTTCGACATCGAGTCCATGCGCGGCAAGAACCTGCTTTTCGTGGGCGGCGGCATCGGCATGGCCCCGCTGCGCACCCTCATCGTCTACGTGCTGGACAACCGCGACCAGTTCGGGGACGTGTCCATCTTCTACGGCGCGCGAGGCCCGGCGGACTTTTGCTTCAAAGAGGACCTGGAGGCCTGGGAGGCGCGCGAAGACGTGATGATGCTGCGCACCGTGGACAGCACCTGCGACTTGTGGGGCGGCTGCGTGGGCCTGGTGCCCAACGTGCTCCTGGAGCGGCGGCCCTCGTCCGAGAACTGCGTGGCCATCACCTGCGGCCCGCCCATCATGATCAAGTTCGCCATGAAGGCGCTGTTCGAGCTGGGTTTTCCGCCCGAGCGCATCGTGACCACCCTGGAGAAGCGCATGAAGTGCGGGGTGGGCCTGTGCGGGCGCTGCAACATCGGGCACAAGTTCGTGTGCAAGGACGGCCCCGTGTTTACCAAGGCCGAATTGGACGAGCTGCCTCAGGAATTCTAGATATTCGGGCCGTGGCGTCGGGGTGGCGCCCCGACCCGGAGAGGGTCGGCATTGCGGACCGGAGGCGGCGGGGTGGCCGCTGAGGGCCGGGAGATTTCTCTCCCGGCCCTTTTTATTGGGAGGGGAGTGGACTGGGGAGGGGAGTCGTGGCGCAAAACCACTTCTGCCCTCCCGCCCGCCCACCGCGTTCCCTCGCGGGTAGGGCGTTGGTTTGTCGGGAGTGAAGGGGGAGGTGACGCGGCCGCGCCCCATGCGGGTACGGGGGGCTTCGCTTCGGGGGTTGCCACCCAGGTCGCTGCGCCCCCCGCACCCGCATGGGGCGCTGGGAAGTGGCGGTGGTGCGGTCCCTCAATGATTCTTCCCCTCGTGTCGCGGCACAGGTGATGCCGCCCCGTCGCACGAGCCCGGCTTCGCTTCGCTGATTTCCATCACAGCCGCTACGCCGGGCAGCGCGCCGGGGCTTGGGGAGTCCCGGAGGGCGGGGCGCGAGTAGCGTTACGGTCCGGGGCTGAGAATCATAGCATGGATCATGCGGAGGGATTTGGAGTCCTTGATGGCGTGGCACGAGTAATGCGGTAGGCCATGGAAAAGAACCCTCGTATCGGGCAATGCCCACGGATACCGACCCTCATCCGCTCAACGTCCAAGCTCATCAGCCGACTTCAACGGCGCACATCCATACCCACCCCGGAAATCGGGACCGTAAAGCGAATTCCCGGGCGTACCGTGTAGCCCGAGGAATTACGCAGGGACCGCCTGCACCCTCGACGTCATGACCCAGCGACCATTCTCTTCCAGCAACGTGCCTCTCGGACGCACATCCCCACCCCCCGCATCGGGGCGATAGGGGCGACGCGGAGGCGTATCGCGTAGCCCCGCCAAAGCCCCTGCCCCGCCGACACGTGCGGCCTTCTTGGGAAGACAAACCTTGGCGTTACCCATGGCTCTAAGGGTGCGGTATCGCCTCCACTTTAAGAGGGGGCAGGGGAGTGCAGAGGGGCCTGGGGGGTTCGCCCCCCGGCCCCTTTGCCAGCTGGTTCTAAAGCGCAAGCTTTAGAACCAGCTGTTCCCCCCCAACGAATTTCCCCGCCCGAACCCCCAGCCTCACCCACTCCAACAAAAAGCCGGGAATTCCCCAAATCCATCTTGACAATGAAATTCAATCTCAACTAATAACAACCCCACAACAACCAACTACCCCCCCAGGAGACTCCCATGCCCAAAGTCCTGATCGTCTACGGCTCCACCACCGGCAACACAGAAACCGTCGCCGACGGCGTGGCCCATGCCCTGGAGCAGGGCGGGGCCGCGGTGAAGGTTCGCAATGTCTCCGACGTCTCCGCCCCGGGGTTGGCCGAAGGCTACGACGCCGTGCTCTTCGGTTGCTCCACCTGGGGCGACGAGGACGTCGAGCTCCAGGACGATTTCGTGCCTTTGTACGAGGATCTGGAGAGCGCGGGCCTGGACGGCGTGAAGGTGGCGGTGTTCGGGTGCGGGGATTCCTCCTACACCCATTTCTGCGGCGCGGTGGACGCCATCGAGGAGAAGGCCTCCAACCTGGGGGCGAAGATCATCGTGGATTCCCTGAAGATCGACGGCGACCCGGACAACGGCGAGGTCGAGTCCTGGGGCGGTTCGGTGGCCGCGAGACTGTAGTCCTCCGCTTCGGCCGGGGCGGCCTTGCACCCCGTCCCGGCCCCTGCGGCCCCCCCGGCGAAAGCCCGCCGGGGGGGCTCTTCTTCAGACCCCCATTACCCCTTTGAGCTGGACGAATACCTCGTGGTCCCCGGGATGGCGCGTGACCGCGTGCACGTCCTCCAGCTTCTCAACCTGGGAAATCATCTGCTGCAGCCGGTTCTGGTCCTCCACCAGGAGCCAGATGCGGCTCTGGGAGCCGTCGCCCAGGGGCATGCAGGCGATGCCCTCCACGTTGTAGGCCCGGCGGGAAAACAGGCCGCAGACGTGGCTCATGACGCCGGGATGGTTGTTCACGGACAGCTCCAGCACGGTGAGCCCGGACTGGGCGGCGGCATTGGCGTCATGCGTCGGCATGTTCGACTCCTTTTTCGGTGCCCTGGATCATTTCGCGGTTGGCCGCTCCCGGAGGCACGAAGGGATAGACGTTGTCGTCAGCCTGGACCCGGAGGCGGATGAGGCTCGGGCCGGGCTCCGCGAAGGCCCGGTGCAGGGCCATCATGGGGTCGGGCAGGCCCGTGAGGTCGCAGGCCGCCAGGCCGAAGCCCCGGGCCACGGCCGCGAAGTCCGTGCCCCTGGTGTAGCTGGTGGCGAAGCGGTTGTCGTCGAAGAGCAGTTCCTGGAGCTGCTGCACCAGGCCCAGGGCCTGGTTGTCCGCGAGCACGATCTTCAGGTTCACGCCCTGCTCGGCGGCGGTGGCCAGCTCCTGGATGTTCATCAGCAGGCTGCCGTCGCCCGTGAAGCAGACCACCGTGCGCTCGGGCCGGGCCAGGGCCGCGCCGATGGCCGCGGGCAGGCCGAAGCCCATGGTGCCCAGGCCCCCGGAGGTCAGCCAGCGGCCGGGTTTCTTGAAGGGGAAGGCCTGGGCCGTGCGCATCTGATGCTGGCCCACGTCCGTGGCGATGATGTCGTCCTCGTCCAGCAGCCCGGCCACGGCCTTGATGATGCCGTAGGAGCTGGTGGGGTCGTCGGCGTGGGGCAGGATCATGGGATGGGCGGCGCGCAGCCTGCGCACCGTGTCCAGCCAGGGCTGGCGGCGGTCATGCGCGACCATGGGCAGGACGCGGGTCAGGAACTGGGCGGCGTCGGCGGTGACGCCCAGGCGCGTGGCCTTGATCTTGTCCAGCTCGCAGGGGTCGATGTCCACGTGCAGGATGCGCGCGCCCGGGCAGAACTGGTCGACCTTGCCCGTGGCGCGGTCGTCGAAGCGCGCGCCCAGGGCGATGAGCAGGTCGCATTCCTCGAGGATCATGTTGGTGTAGGGCGCGGCGTGCATGCCCAGCATGCCCAGGCACAACGGATGCTCCGAGGGCAGGGCGCCCAGGCCCATGAGGGTGCAGGCCACGGGGATGGAGGCCTGCTCCGCCAGGGTGCGCACCAGGCGCGCGGCCCCGGACTGGATGACTCCGCCGCCCGCGTAGATCAGGGGCCGCTCCGCCGTGTTGATCATGGCCGCCGCGGCCTGCAGGGCGCCGTCGGATATCTCGGGGCGCGGGTCGGCGCGGCCGGGCTCGGGCCAGGATTCGAAGGTCAGGCTGGCGGTCTGCACGTCGCGGGGGATGTCCACGAGCACCGGCCCGGGGCGGCCCGAGGCGGCGATGCGGAAGGCCTCGGGGATGATGGTCAGCAGGTCCTCGACGGAGCGCACCAGGAAGTTGTGCTTGGTGGCCGCGATGCTCATGCCGTAGGTGTCCACTTCCTGGAAGGCGTCGGTGCCGATCAGGGTCCGGGCCACCTGCCCGGTGATGCAGACCAGGGGCACGGAGTCCAGCTTGGCGTCAGCCAGGGCCGTGAGGGTGTTGGTGGCTCCCGGGCCGGAAGTGGCCAGGAAGACCTGGGGCGAGCCCGTGGCCCGGGCCATGCCCTGGGCCATGAATCCCGCGCCCTGCTCGTGGCGGGCCAGGACGTGGCGGATGAGCCTGCTGCGCGACAGGGCGTCGTACAGGGGCAGGTTGGCCCCGCCCGGGATGCCCGGGATGATGCGGATCGCCTGCCGTTCCAGAAGCCCGACGACGGCTTCGGCTCCTGTCATGATGTGCATGATCGGCCTCCTTGATGTTCCGCGGTGCGGCGGCGGGAGGCCTCCCCATGGAAGGCGAAACACCCCGCCGGCTCGCGCCGACGGGGTGTGAAATTCAGTTCTGCCTTGAACTTTGGAGAATTTGCCCGCTACAGCGCCAGCGCGTTGTGGTCGCGTACTACGACCACTACGTTTACGAGGACCCCGGTTAGGGCGAGGGCGGACAGGCGTTGCATGGGAATCTCCATTGAAAATTTGATGCTTAAAGAACATCGCTACCCGCATTCCGGGTGCTCGTCAAGAGGATGGCGGAAATTTCAGCTCTTTTTGTGCGTTTTCGCCCGGGCGTGAGGCGGGTTGTCGCGCATGAAGCGCCCGGGCGGCGCGCCCACGGCGCGGGCGAAGGCCTTGGTGAAATGGCTCTGGTCCGCGAAGCCGCAGGCCAGGGCCGTGTCCGCCAGGGACGTGCCCTGGTCCAGGAGATCCAGGGCCTGGCGGATGCGGCAGTGCAGGCGGAAGTCCGCCGGGGACATGCCCGTGCCGGAGACGAACAGGCGCTGCAGATGGAACTTGCTCAGGCGCGCCACCCGCGCCAGGTCGTCCAGGCTGTGGGGCGCGGCGGGGTCCCGGGCGATGGCGCTCGCGGCCCGGCGCACCCCGCCGTGGTCCTGTGGCGTTACGGCGTCTCCGGGGCCCGTGTCCGCCGCGCGGGCCACGAGGTCCAGAAGGGCGGGCAGGGCGGCCTCGCGCTCGGCCAGGTTCGCTGGGTCCGGGGGCAGCAGGCCGAGGAACGCGTCCAGGACCCGCGCGGCCCCCGGGTCGGCCACGCGGGGCCCGGAAACCGCGCCCAGGTCCGGGCGCACCCCGGCGGGCAGGCAAAGCAGGCGGTAGGAATGGGGCCCGTCCCCGGTCCGGCAGGAGTGGCCCCGGTCCGGCGGGATCACGAACAGTTCCCCGGCGCGCACCGGGGTTTCGCGCCCGTGCATCCGGACCAGGCGCAGGCCCCGGTCCACCATGCCGACCACCAGGCAGCTGTGGGCGTGGCGCGGGAACGCGCCGTCCACGTCCAGGCCGATCACGGCGCTGATTCCCTGGTCCGGGACCGGGATCACGCGCACGCTGCTGGCGCCTCGGCTGTGCTTCGCGGATGCCATGCGGGCTTCGCGCTCCTTTTCCTTCCGGGCCGGGCCCCGGCCGCCTACTTCAGGGGCGGGCTGAAGGTCGCCACCAGGGTCACGCCCCGGGGGCCAGCGGTCACGCTGTGCCGCACTCCCTGGGGCATGACGGCCATCTCCCCGGGCCGGTAGGCGAGTTCGTTTCCGTCCACGATGCACACGGCCGCGCCCGCGGCCACCTGATGCAGTTCGGTCTGCTCGGGGTGCGCGTGGTCCTTGAGGACGCAGCCCGGCTCCACGCGCACCAGGTGGCAGGAAAACCTGCCCTGCGTGTCCGCGCCGAGCACTAGGTCCTTGAGGCTGACACCCGCGAACGCGGGATGGGCGTTCCAGGGGCGGCCTTCCACGGCGTGGCGGCCCGAGGGCGCGGCCACGCAGCCGCATTCGATGGCATGGATATCGTTCATTGGGGTCCTCCTTGGGTTGATGTCCATGGAGGCCTTGTGCCCTGCGCGGGGGCCGGCGGTCTTGTCCGATCTTGCGGAAACCGGGGCGGGGCGGCGTGGGCTTTGACGCGCAAGCGGCCGGGGATGTATGATCGGGGAAGACGCGCGCGCCGTCCGGGTCGTCCGGCGGGCCGCGCTTGTGTTTTTTCCCCTGCAGCAGAAGCGGAGGCCGCCGTGACGGACGAAACCGTGAATTTGGAGTCCCTGGATACGGAAGAATTAATCGGCAGACTGGAAGGCGGCCTGTATTCCCTGTTCATGGGCGACGAGCAGTATGCGGACCTGGTGAAGGTGGCCGCCGCCCTGGGGCTCAAGGATTTCGTGGCCAACAGGATGCAGGGCCGGGACAGGGCCGAGGTCCTGCTGCTCTTCGCGGACGGCGAACAGATCATCTCCGAGTTCCTGGGCTATGCCGCTGACAAGGGCCTGCTGGAACTGGAGGAGGACGAGGACTAGTCCTTGTCCTCGGGTACGCCCCAGGCGTAGCCGTTGTCCTTCATGCAGCGGCCCACGGCGGCCTCCAGCTCCTCGTCGGAGGGGGTCAGGAGCGTGACCGTGCCGTCGCCGTTGTCCTTGTGCGTGGCTTCCCAGACGCAGTTGTCCCGGTCGATGTCCATGCGCTCCTTGGTGAAGCCCTTCTTGTGCCAACCCTCGCTGGGGCCGCCGAAGCAGCCGGGGAGCATGAGCAGTGAGAGGGCCAGGAGGACGGCGGTGACGCGGGTCATGGGACACTCCGTGGTTGTGGGTGTGCAAGATGGCCGGGTGGCCGTGAGGGACCATTTCTCATAATCCGGGGCCCAGGTCAAAGGACCGCCGGACAAGACAAGAGCCCCTCCTGGCCTCGCCAAGGGGGGCTCTCGCTTGCAAAAGGGGCATCCGGCCCGGCGCCGGCTCTTCAGCCGAGATCGTCCAGGATGGTCCCCGAGCCGGTGTACACCGCGCTGAGGACGCTTTTTTGGAAGTCGTAATCCGAGTTGTGACCCCCCATCGGGTCGTCGTTCATGTAGTCCAGGGTCTTGGTCACCACCTGGGCCCCGAAGGTGTCCGCGCTGAAGCTCAGCAGCTCCCCGCTGCCGAAGCCTCCGGCCACGTCGAGGCCGCCGTCGATGGGTATGCTCATGGTTTCTCCCCTCCTTGGCCGCCACGGCACGCAATACCGCCTTTCCCTTCTTATCGGCAAAAGCCGCAGGAGCTTTAGGGGTAAAATCGAACGGGTGCGGGAAACGGGCGGCGGGCCGGCGAGAGACCCGGGGCCGGGAAGGGCGGCGCGCACGCCGCGCGGGGGCTTCAGGCGCTGTAGCGCCGCAGGGTGCTCAGGAGCTGGGTGTACTTGAAGGGTTTCTCGATGAGGTCGTCGATGCCCGCGGACTCGTACTCGGGCAGCTCCCCGTGGCTGAAGCCCGACAGCGCGATGATGGGCACCCTCTGGGCTTGGTCCTCGGCCGCCCGGATGCGCCTGGTGGCTTCCAGGCCGTCCATGCCCGGCATCTTTATGTCCATGAACACGATGTCGAAGGGTTGCCCGGAGAAGGCTTCCAGGGCGGCGGCGCCGTTGGTCACGGCGGTGACGCGGTGCCCGTGGTCCTCCAGGGTGATGCGGGCGCTCTCCCTTGTGACGCATTCGTCCTCGGCCAGGAGAATATGCATAAGCTTTCCTTCATGTTCCGTTTTAACGGCTGGGATTCCGCAAATTTCAGCGGTTCACAGGGGTTTTTTAAATTTTCCTCTCGTTATACGGATTCTGGAATCGTGTCAAGGGGGGCGGCGGGATTGGACGCACGGGAAGCGCAATTTTGGGGACGGAGCGTCGGAAATGCGAAATACCCCTAGTCAGCATTGCGGGATTTAATTATAAGCCGAGATAAGTCGGACCATCAATTTATAGCTTTGGAGGTAGAGACATGGCGATCAGGATCGATGAAGACGAATGCATGGGCTGTGAATCCTGCGTGGAGCTGTGCCCGGACGTGTTCGAGATGAACGACGACGGGGACAAGGCCGTGGTCAAGGATCCGGGCAGTTCCGCCGACTGTGTGGACGAGGCCATCGATTCCTGTCCCGCGGAAGCGATTTCCAGGGACTAGGCGTGTGCCAGTGAAGAGGACCGGCCCCCGCGCGGGGCCGGTTTTTTCGCGGTCGGCCCCGGTCCGGAAGAAGCGATTCAGCCCAAGGAGGCCCCATGCCCGAAGCCAATGGATGCGATCTCTCCAAGTATCTTATCGAAGTGCCCGAGGGGGCAGACTACGCTAGACTCAGGTCCATTCCCTTTTTCGGCGTGTTCTCGGACGACGACGCCCTGGACGCGGTCTGCCGGGGCGGGACCTGGCTGGGCTGCCCGGCGGGAGTGAAGCTGATGCGCGAGGGCGACATGGGGCACGATTTCTTCGTGCTCCTGGAGGGCGCGGCCGAGGTCCGCAAGGACGGCAAGGTCCTGGGCGCGGCGATCCGGGGCGAGATGCTGGGGGAGATGGGCGCGTTCCTGCACGAGAAGCGCTCGGCCGACGCCGTGACCACGGCCAACTGCATCCTCTTCCAGCTGCACGTCACGGCGCTGAACAACCTGCCCCTGGCCGTGGTCTTCCCGCTCATGGTCCATGTCTACCGCATCACGGCCAAGCGGTTGCAGGCGGCGGATCGCAAGCTCTCCATGATGTAGCGGCGGCGGGCTGTCCATAAGCGCACGTCCGCTGCGTTGCTGCGGGAAATTGAAACCCTCGTGTATGGGAATACACGTCGGCCTTCAATTTCCCTTGCGCCTTGCGACCGCACGCTTCTGAACAGCCCGCCGGGCTTGTGCCTGGGGGAAGTCCATCTAGTAGGGAAAGGGAAGAGGCTCCCCGTAGCGGGGAGCTTTTGCTTTGGGAGGGTCAGAGGCCCTTGGCCATGAGGGCCACGGCCTTGTCGTGGTCCTCGGGGTAGCGCAGGCCGCCCCGGTCCACGATGAGGCCGGGGGAGAGGCCATCGGAGCGCGGGTCGTCCAAGGGCGCGATGATCCAGGAGCCCGTGCCGTCGTCGCCCACGACCATGTCCCGGTCCTGTTCCAGGGCCAGGCTCCTGGCCCGCTTGAGGGTCGCCTTCAAATCCATGTGATACGCAGCCTGTGGCGAGGGGTTCGCGAACGGCGCGGGAATGCGTCGCCCGTGGCGCGCGGCCGGTGGCGGAGCCCGGGTCGCGAGGGCGCACGATAGCAGCCGCGCACCAGGCGCGCAACAATCTCGCGGGGCGCGTGCCGTGGAGGATGCGGAACGGTCAGTGCTGGGCGCGGCGTTCCGCCGCGTGCGGCACGGCCAGATGCGGCGGCGGGGCCGCGCGCAGGGTCCGCAGGGTGGCGCCCAGGATTTCGGCCCGCAGATCCGGGCGCGGGGCCAGGGCCTCGGCCATGCGCGCGAGTTCCTGCGCGTCCGGGAACCAGTAGTGGGGCTCCTGGCTGAACTTCGTCGCCCGGGGCTCCGGGCGCGCCTCCGGTTCCAGAAGGCAGGGGCCGCGCAGGGCCACCAGGGACATGTTCATGGTCACGGGGGCGCCCGCGGGGTCGAAGCTCACGCGCGCGCACTGCATCAGGATCAATTCCCGCGCCCCGTCCGCGCGCGGGCGCACGTGGGCCAGGGCGAAGTGGACCGTGCGGCCCGCCAACTCGGGGAATCTCTCCGTTCCGGAAAACAACTTGCCCCACAGGGAGGCGGGCGCGACGCGCATGGCTCCCTGAAGGGAAATAAGGGGTTTGCAGATGGTGTTCATGACTCGAAGCCCTGGCCGGTCCTCCCGCCGTTTCGCCCCGGCGTCGGCGCATCCGTCCGTGAAACGCCGCCCGGTGCCGGGGATTTTTGAATTGTCCCCTTGTTACCAGTTCAAGGACATTACGGCAAGGGGGCGGGGAGAAATCCGGGCCTCGCGGGGGCGGGGGCGATTTCTGACGTGGCAGGCCGGGAACGGCCCCGGCGTCTTGCGGGGCGCTGCTTGCGGGGCGGGCGCGGCCGGGGAACCCGACGGTCCGCTTCGGATGATACCGCCCGGAATCCTTCACGCTCCGTGAAGAGTGGATCCGACTCTGGCATATCTCAATTTTTTATTGTACAATTTCGGGAAACCCTGGGCGGCGCCCTGGGTGCCGCATGATCCTCCAACGACGATTCAAAACAATTCATAAGTGTTAGCAGGGGGCACTACGAGCGGAACCGATGAAGAAACTTACAGAGATTTTTTGGTGTTTGCGTTGGCCGTGCCCTTCGGCCCCTGTCCGAGCCCGGCCGCCGCGGAAGACCTGGTGGTGACGTACCGGGCCCCGGAGAGCCCCGGGGACACTCGCTACGATTACGACAACCGCGTCCTGGCCCTGGCCCTGGAAAAGACGCGCGGCGCATGGGGGGCTACGGGCTGGTTCCCAGCCCGGCCATGAATTTTTCCCGGGCCCTGCACATGCTGGAAACCGGCGAACTCGTGAACCCGATGTTCAAGCATTCGCCCAACGACGAGATGTGCGCCAGGCTTCCCCATGCGGCTTTTCCCGTGGACCTGGGCATCGTCAGCTACAGGCTGTTCTTCGTCTCCCCGGAAATCAACCGCGCCCTGGATCGCGTCCATACCCTGGGCGACTTGCGGGCCTTCAGCATCGGCCTGGGCTGCGGGTGGCTGGACGTGGACATCCTGCGCCGGGCCGGGTTGGACGTCGTGGCCGTGCCAGACTACGCCTGCCTGTTCAAGATGGTCTCCCAGGGACGTTTCGACCTGCTCTCGCGCGGCGTCAACGAGGTCAAAGGCGAATACGAGCATTACCGTCCGTTGTGGGAGTTCGAGATGAACCAGCGCCTGGGGCTCTACTACAAGCTGCCGTGTTTCTTCTTCACGGACAGGGACGGCGGCGAGGCCGCGCGCCGGGTCCAGGAGGGCCTGGAGATCGCATACCGCGACGGCTCGCTGCAAAAGCTCTGGGAGCTGGAATACCGCGAGAGCCTCGATTTTGCGCGTCTTGAGGACAAGGTCTTCTTCGAGATCGCCAATCTCTTCCTGAAAACCCTCGACACGGGCTGCGAACGCTATTTCTTCCGGCGGCCGGGCCACGGGCGGGAGCAGGCCCGCCAGGGCGGCCCATAGGGAGCGAACCGGTCCCGCGCCGTCCTTCGTGTCGTGCCCGGCCCTCCCGGCCGGGCATTTTTTGTCGTCTGGACATCCCGGGGTGAATCTGTTTTATTGTATACGTTGTGGAGTATTTCGTTCTTTGCTGACGGACTGCGGTCGTATCGTTCGTTTTCATGCTCGTCGGAAAAGCAATGTGATATTGCATGTCGCGCATGGAGCGATGGGCCGATTCGTCCAGTATCGTCCTTGACGAGGGCGTGTTGCGGTGTCGCCGCCAGGGGGGGATGACATGGTGCGCCGGGGAATGCCGTTTTCCGGTTCTTTGTGCAGGGCGGGCGTGCTCCGCGTGGCGGCGGTGGCGCTTACGGTGTTTTTCTTCGCCGTGCTTCCGGTCCGCCAGGCGTGTGCCCAGGGTGTTTCGCCCTGCCTGAACCAGGGCGCGAAATGGCGCATAGCCTATTATGAAGGCGGGCCATGGGCGGATTACGAGAGTTCGCTCCGGGCCACGGTCCAGGCGCTCATGGACATGGGCTGGATCGAGCCCGCGCCCTTGCCCCGCTGCCGGGGGGGCGCAGGCACCGCCACGCTCTGGAAGTGGCTGTCCACCGAGGCCAAAAGCGATTATCTCGTCTTTCCCAGGGACGGCTTTCTCTCCGCCCACTGGGAGGACGGGCTGCGCAGGGAGAACAGGGACCTGATGCTCGGGCTGCTGGCCCAGGAGCGCTATGACCTGGTCTGGGCCCTGGGGTCCTGGGCGGGGTTGGACCTGGTCAACAACGACCATCGGGTGCCGACCATGGTCATGTCCACCTCCAGCCCCGTGACCGCCGGGATCATCCCCTACGTCGGGGATTCGGGCTACGACCACGTGCACGTGCGCACCGACCCCACGTGCGTGCTGCGCCAGATCCTGCTGTTCCACGACATCTTCAAGTTCTCGCGGCTGGGGCTGATCTACGAAGAGACCGTGCACGGCAGGGCCTACGCCTATCTGAACGAGATGAAGGCCGCGGCCCGGCTGGGCGGGTTCGAATTGGTGACCTGCCAGGCCCCCAATGCGAACAGCCCCATGGACACCGTGCTGGCCATGCAGAAATACGTGGCTTGCGCCAGGAAGCTGGCCCCGGAGGTGAACGCGTTCGTCTACGACGACCACACGGGCGCGATGCCCTCCCACGTGGGGCAGACGCTTCCGATCTTCGCGCGGTTCCGCGTGCCCACATGGTCCACCCGGGGCCCCGATCTGGTGGAGCGCGGGGTGCTCATGTCCATTGCCGAGGGGGATTTCGACCAGGTGGGCAGGTTCTACGCCCAGACCATGGCCCAGATTCTCAATGGCGCACGCCCTCGGGACCTGGACCAGATCTTCGACTCCCATTTCCGGCTGGCGATCAACATGAAGACGGCCGAATTCATTGGATACGACCCGCCGCCCGAATTGGTCGATACCGCGGGCAGCGTCGTCAACACCATCGATCCGCCGTGGGAGCCGGAGGCCGGGCAATAGGCCTCGGCCGCCATTTCGAAGTCGAAGATTTCAATTCGCCGTCGGGCGAGAATTCATTCCAAGAGCCATGCTTCCGCATCATGGATGTTCTGGAACGTGCGGCTCACTATTCCCCGGTTTCTCAACAAGGTTTCCGTGAACCGAATCTCTTCATAGTTGGCTGAAGTGATCTCGATCCAGGCGATCCTGTATTCGCGGATCCGATCCAGGCCCGTAAAGTAGTTGACGAACTCAAGCTCATTCTGGAGAGACCAGGAATTCGACCGTTCGCATATCCCAAGAATTTTCTTCTGCCCTGAGTCGACGCATTCCTTGAGCACGGATTCCCACATCCGCTTGGCGACCTCAAAATCCACTTCGCCGCGCAGGTCCATTTCCACGTATCCGTGCCTTCGAGATATGGTAAATGCCGCGCCCATAGGGAAATTCTCCTAACGATAAACATGGATTGCGCGGAATTTTTTGTCAACCGGTCATGAGGTTGTTCCGGCTGCGTCGGAGAGGGGGGTGGGGGGCGAAAATTGGGGCTTCTGTCTGAGGCTAGCCGCAGTATTCCTTCCTGGTCATGCCCAAGCGCTGCAAGGTGGCTCGGCTAAGAGGTGGGGTTGTTTTTTGGGGGAGGGAGGCAGTGGCGCCAATTTAGGGTGCCTCCTGTATCTGGAAGCGGTTCAGGGTCGAAGCAGTCTATCAGTTCGGAGTATACGTCCCTAGGCGGTTTGTCGAAGATTCTAACTGTCTTGCCTGTGCTGAGATGGTTATCACCTGACAGTAGGCCATGAAATGAGCGTGGTCATGCCGCCCTTGGTTGGGGTACG
>NZ_JBTVWW010000026.1:0-47754 GCF_054819825.1 Desulfocurvus sp. DL1XJH-121 | reverse complement strand
AACGGCTTTGTGGAACGCCTGCACAGGACGCTCCTGGACGAGCATTTCCGCATCAAGGGCCGCCAGAAGTGGTACGAATCCCTGGAGGAGATGCAGGCCGACCTGGACGAATACCTGCGCCACTACAACCATGAGCGCACACACCAAGGCCGGAACATGAACGGCAGGACGCCGAATCAGGCCTTCCTGGACGGCCTGCCCAAGCCGGAGAAGACCAAGAAATAGGCGGCCGAGGCGGCCGCCTAGAAATCACCCCGCCAGGGGCGGCAGTGTCAGGTGAATACTATCTCTGTACAATTCTTCCGTCTCAAATATCCCATCACGCTCACGCGACTCAGCTATTGCTGCCCCAGAATATTGGGCGGAAGGCCATATCGCCCTCGCAATCCGGCGCACTTCATTTTCGAAAACAGCGGGTTCCTCATACGAGCCATTAACCATGATGAGTGCTCCTTTGTTCCCTATCACAACAATGACAACTTATAGCCTTCCTCTATTTAATCGTAACGACAATAATTAACATTTAATAAACAAGGCAAATTTTTTTTCAACTACCTATTCATCACGCAAACTTAACTGATAAAAGTGTGACAAAGCTCTCTCTAACGACGTTATGTTCACTCGAACACGCGCCGGTCCTCCAGGCGCGGGGCCCCGGGGTCGAGGGTCTCGTTGGGGCCCAGGATCGTGAGGCCGGGCCGCAGCTTGATGCGCTCCTGAAAGGCGGTGACCAGGGCGGGCTGGTCCAGGGGGCCGGACAAGGACAAGCGCAGCTCCAAAACGTCGCGTCCCCTGGGGTTGTCCACCACCAGCCGCCATTCCTGGATCTGCGGGAACAGGGCCATGACCTCGGCAACCTGCGCGGGATACACGAACTGGCCCTTGACCTTGGCCGTGTCGTCCACGCGCCCCAGGATGCCCGCCAGACGCGGGCTGGTGCGGCCGCATTCGCAGGGCTCGGGCACCAGGCGCGAGAGGTCGCCCGTGGCCAGGCGCACCAGGGGATACTCGTCCACAAAGGGCGTGACCACCACCTCGCCGGATTCGCCCGGAGCCACGGGCCGGCCCGTGGCCGGGTCGCAGATCTCCACGTGGCAGCGGTTGGAGAGATGCATGCCCGAGGCCACCGGGCATTCGTAGGCGATGCAGCCCAGGTCCGCCGTGCCGTAGCCCTGGCGCACGAGCATGCCGAAATCCTTCTCCAGCCCGGCGCGCAGGCTTTCCGGCAGGCGCTCGGCCGCCACAAAGGCCACTTCCAGGCCGAAATCCTTCTTCAGGTCCAGCCCCCGCGAAAGCGCCTTGTCCGCGATGACGCGCAGGTAGCTGGCCATGCCCACGAACCCGGTGACGGGCAGCTCCGTGAGCAGCTCGATCTGCTTGTCCGTGTTGCCCGGCCCGGCCGGAATCACGGCGCAGCCGAGCACCCGGAGCGGCTCCTCCAGCATCAGCCCCGCCGGGGTCAGGTGGTAGGAGAAGGTCATCTGCACCACGTCGCGCTTGCGGAACCCGGCGGCGTAGAAGGCCTCGGCCCAGCCCCAATAGTCCGGCCCCTTGCCCTCGGGATCGAAGATGGGCCCGGGGGACTGGTAGATGCGCCCCAGGTCCCCAACCTCACAGGTCAAGAGCCCGCCCAGGCGCGGCCCCAGCCCCTGCACGGCCATGAGGTCCTTCTTGCGCAGCACGGGGATGCGCGGCAAATCCTCAAGCGAGCCGATGTCCGAAAGGGTCAGCCCGGCCGCGTTCATGCGCCCCCGGAACTCCCCCCCGTTGTCCCAGGCGTTCTCCAGCACCCGCTCCAGCTTGCGCCAGGCCCGCTCCTTCCGCTCCTCGGGCGAGGCTGTCTCCAGGTCGCTGTGCATCCCGCTCATGCGTTCCGCCAAGGTCATAACGCCCTCCTCATGGGCAAAGATTGGGGAATTTGCGGCCAGTATACCAGAACCAGGCCCGAACATTCAAAACGAATCACACGCCCCCCGGCAACTCGCCCTCTTCCCCGCCTTTCTTCCCGCTCCCCCACTCCGGCCAACGCGCGTAGCGCGGCGTTCCGGCGCCGCGAGGGCAAGGCGCAAGCGGAATGCAGGACCGACGCGTACTCCCTGTACGCGAGGGTCTGCATTGCGCGCAGCAACGCCGCCATCGTGAATGCCGGGACAAATTGCTAAAGCCAGCGTTTGCGGCGGCGATAGTGCTTTACATCGCGGTAGCTGCGCTTTTCGCCCCCGTGCCCCATGCCCAGGTAGAACTCCTGCACGTCCGGGTTGCCGAGGAGTTCCTTGGCCGCGCCGTCCATGACGATGCGGCCGTTCTCCATGATGTAGGCCCTGTCCGCGATGCCCAGGGCGGCGCGGGCGTTCTGCTCCACCAGGAGCACCGTGACGCCCTCGTCGCGGTTGATGCGGCGCACGATGCCGAAAATCTCCTCCACCAGGAGCGGGGCCAGGCCCAGGGAGGGCTCGTCCAGGAGCAAGAGACGCGGCCGGGCCATGAGGGCGCGGCCGATGGCCAGCATCTGCTGCTCGCCGCCGGACATGTAGCCCGCCACCTGGGTGCGGCGCTCGGCCAGGCGCGGGAAGTAGTCGTAGACCAGGCCCATGCCCCGGGCGCGCTCGCGCGCCGGGCGGGTGTAGGCGCCGCAGCGCAGGTTCTCCTCCACGGTGAGGTCCTCGAAGATGCGGCGGCCCTCCATGACCTGGAAGATGCCCGCGCGCACCACGCGCTCGGGCCGCCAGGCGTGGATGGGCGTGCCGTCGAAGATCACGGCCCCGTCCGTGACCTCGCCGTCCTCGCTGGAGAGGAGCCCGGACACGGCCTTCAAGGTCGTGGACTTGCCCGCGCCGTTGGCTCCGAGGAGCGCGGTGATGCCGCCCCGCTCCACGCTCAGCGACAGGCCCTTGAGCACCAGGACCACGTCGTTGTAGACGACCTCCACGTTTTCCACTTTGAGCAGCGCCACGCGATCTCCTGTGTCTGCGATGGGCCCGGGGCCGCGCCGATCGCGCGCGGCCCCGGGGGTCGGTTCACGCTATTTGCCCAGCCACGCGGCCTTGCGTTCGAGCACGGGCGACGCGGCCTTGACCAGCTTGCCGTCCCGCACCTGGTAGATGTTGGCGCTCATGTTGGGGCGATGGTCGTCCGGGAAGTAGCTCACGGGCGGTGTCAGACCCATGGGGTCGTAGTCCCGCAGGGTTTCGGCGGCGGCCTTGATGCCCGGGCCATCGAGCTGCCCTCTCTCGTCGGCGATGCGCATGGCCTCGGCCATGACCAGCACGGACGCGAACCCGCGCAGGTAGTGGGTCATGACCAGTTCGCCCTTGGTCAGCTCGCGGATGAGCGCCGAGCCCGGCGTGTCGTCGTAGTAGGCGGCCGCGGCCTGGAGCCCGTAGTGGCCCTCGGCGGCCGGGCCGGCCAGGTCGATGAGACTCTCGTCATTGCCCCAGATGTTGATGAGGAACGTGGTCTTCATGTTCAGCTTGGCCGCGTCCTTGAGGATCACCGAGGCCGAGGGCGTGGTGCCGCCGATCCAGCAGAAGTCCGGGGCCTTCTTCTGCAGGGACAGGAGCTGGGTGGTGGCGTCCATGGCCTTGAGGCTGACGTGCTCCTCGCCCACGTACTCGAAGCCCAGCTCGGCGGCGTAGTCCTTGCCCGCCTGGATTGGCGAGATGCCGTAGGGGTGGTCCGGGTAGACGAAGGCCACGCGCGGGGCGCGCGGCTCCTTCCAGTTGTCCTTGAGGAACTTGAGCCCCGCGCGGATCATGGTGGAATAGTCCGCGGACACGAAGAAGTTGTACGGGGCCTTGGCCGGGTCCGTGAGGTGCGCGGAATAGGACGCGGACCAGGTGGGCATGCGGTCCTTGGCCACGAACTTGGTCAGGGCCTCGGTGTCCGCCGTGCCCCAGCCCTGCAGGGCCACCATGCCCTGGCTCTTGAAGCGCTTGTATCCGGCCAGGGCCTGCTGCACGTTGTAGGCGTAGTCCACCTGCATGAGCTTCAGGGGCTTGCCGTTGATGCCGCCGCTTTGGTTGATCCAGGCGGCGGCCCCTTTGATGCCGTCGGCGTAAGGCTGGCCCACGGCGGACGTGGGCCCGGACAGGTCGGAGAGCACGCCGACCTTGATCTCCCCGGCGCGGGCCGGGGCCAGGGCCAGGACGGCAAGCGCGGCCACGACGGCCATCAGGGTGCATAAACGTTTCATGTTGTCCTCCTGCGATGCAAAGGTTCCACCCCAGCCCCGCTAGTGGGCGAAGGGATACAGCTTCCAATAGGCCTTCACCAGGCGCCAGCGGTGGGCCAGGCCCTCGGGTTCGAATATCAGGAACAGCACCAGCACCAGGCCGAAGATGCCCTGCTTCATGGCCAGCAGATAGGTGCTCACGTCCGGGAACACGTCGCCCAGGGCCCCGGCCCCCACGCTCAGGACCTCGGGCAACAGCGTGATGAACACCGCGCCGAACACGGCCCCCTGCACGCTGCCCAGGCCGCCGATGATGATCATGGCCAGATAGCTGATGGACAGGCCGATGTTGAATTGTTCCGGGGTGATGTACATGGTGTAATGGGCCCAGAGCCCCCCGGCCACGCCCGCCAGGAACGAGCTGACCCCGAAGGCCATGAGCTTGTAGCCGAAGAGGTTCACGCCCACGATCTCGGCGGAGAGATGATAGTCGCGGATGGCCACGAAGGCGCGGCCGGGCTTGGTGCGCGCGAGATTGGAGACCCCCAGCACGCAGACGATGGCCACGCAGAGGGTCAAGAGGAACATCCTGGCGTCGGTGTCGAAGACCAGGCCCAGGATCTGTGGCGAGTCCACGGGCAGGCCCGAGGAGCCGCCGGTGACGCCTTCGGCGTGCAAAAACACGTATTCCAGGATCAGCTGCGCGGCCAGGGTGGCGATGGCCAGGTAGATGCCCTTGAGGCGCAGGGACGGCACGCCGAAGACCATGCCCACCACGGCGGCCACGGCCCCGCCCATGGCCAGGGCCGCGAAGAACGGCCAGCCCAAGGCCGCGAACTGGGCCGAGGCGTAGGCCCCCACGCCCAGGAACGCGCCGTGGCCCAGGGATATCTGGCCGCAGAACCCCGTGAGCAGGTTCAGGGACACCGCGCCGATGACCGAGATGTTGATCAGTGTCAGCACGCTGACCAGATAGGAGTCCAGCACCAGGGGCGAGGCCGCGAGGACGACCAGGAACAGCGCGAGAGAGCCCTTCTGGAAGGCGCTGGGCATGAGCCCGGCCTCGGCCGCGTAGGTCTCGTGGAACAGTCCGCATTTGCCTTGGCTCATGGTCTAGACCCTCTCGATCTCGTGGGTTCCGAACAGGCCGTAGGGCTTGACCATCAGGATCAGCACCAGGACCACGAAGGCCGCCACCTCGCGGAACCCGCCCAGCCCCAGGAGGTCCTTGGCCAGGCCGTCGCCCATGTTCTCCAGGACGCCGATGGCCAGCCCCCCCAGGGCAGCGCCCAGGAGGCTGTCCAGCCCGCCCAGGATCACGGCCGGGAAGACCTTCAGGCCCAGGTGGCCGAGCTGGGAGTTGATGCCGTTGATGTTGCCGAGGATCACCCCGCCGATGGACGAGACCACGGCGGCGATGCACCAGGACAGGGCGAAGATGTTCTTGATGCCGATGCCCATGCTCTGGGCGGCCTGCTGGTCGAAGGCCGTGGCGCGCATGGCCACGCCCACCGACGAATACTTGAAGAAGGCCGAGAAGATCAGGAACAGCACCACGGACAAACAGAAGGCCGCGATGTACACCGGCGACACGGGCAGCCCGGCGATGAACACCGGGTCCTGGGGCAGGACCTGGGGATAGGCGCGCAGCTGCGTACCCCAGAAGCTCTGCACCAGGGCCTTCAAGACGCTGGACAGGCCCACGGTGACCATGATCACGCTGATCACGGGCTCGCCGATGAGCGGCCTCAAGACCAGGCGCTCCACGGCCAGCCCCAGGAGCACGGAAAAGCCCAGGGTCAGCAGAAAGGCCCAAATGAAGGGCACATGGAACTGCACGGTGAGGGAAAAACAGATGTAGGCCCCGACCATGACCAGCTCGCCCTGGGCGAAGTTCACCACCTTGGTGGCCTTGTAGATGATCACGAAGCCCAGGGCCACCAGGCTGTAGATGCTGCCCACCACCAGGCCGTTGATGATCAGTTGCAGATAGTAGTGCATGTCGTTCTCCCGTCGCTTCAGGCGTCCACGTCCTGGATGTCCATTTCCCCGCACAGCTCGCGGCTGCGCCCGTCCTGATACTGGATGCAGACCCCCACGGACGCGCGGCCCGAGCCGTCGTACAGGGCCTCGACGAGCCCCGCGTAACGCTCCGAGACCACGGCGCGGCGCACCTTGCGCGTGCGGGTCAGCTCGCCGTCGTCGGCGTCCAGCTCCTTGAACAGCAGGACCAGGCGGCGGATGCGCGTCTCCTGGGGCAGGCCCGCGTTGATGCCCGCCACCTCGGCGGCCACCAGGTCGCGCACGGCCTCCTTGGCGGCCAGGTCCTGATAAGTGGTGTAGGTGATCTGCCGGGCCTCGGCCCAGCGGCCCACGATCTCCGCGTCGATGCAGACGATGGCCGCGATGAACTCCCGGTCCCGCCCCAGGACCACGGCCTCGCGCACGTAGGGCGAGAACTTCAATTTGTTCTCCATGAACTGCGGGGAGAAGCGCGTGCCGTCGGCCAGCTGCATGACGTCCTTGACGCGGTCGATGACCACCAGCTGGCCGTTGTCCTTGAAATACCCCGCGTCGCCCGAGCGCAGCCAGCCGTCGGTGAGGGTCTCGGCCGTGGCCTCGTCGTTGGCGTAGTAGCCCAGGAACACGGCCGGGCTGCGCGAGAGGATCTCCCCGTCCCCGGCGATGCGGATTTCCGTCTCCGGGATGGGCTGGCCCACGCTGTCCACGTCGATGGCCCCGTCGCGGTGGATGCAGGAGATGCCCGCGATCTCGGTCTGCCCGTATATCTGCTTCAGGTTCACGCCCAGGGCGTGGAAGAACTTGAAGGTGTCCGGCCCCAGCGCCGCGCCGCCCGTGGAGGCGCTGCGCAGGCGCGAGAAGCCCAGGCGGTCGCGCAGGGCGCGGAACAGCAGCGCGTCGGCCACGCGGTGCTTGAGGCGCATGAAGAACCCGGGCCTTTTCCCGGCCAGCTTGGCCCCGGCCCAGGCCATGCCCCAGGGGGCCAGAATGTTGTAGAGCAGGCGCTTCAGCGGCGAGGTCTCCATGATGCGCACCTGCACGCGCGCGGCCAGGTTCTCCCAGACCCGGGGCGGGGAGAAGATCAGGTGCGGCCCGATCTCGCGGATGTTCTCCTGCACGGTGTCCGGCTCCTCCGGGAAGTTCACGGTGAAGCCGAAGAGCAGAGCTGAGGCCACGGCCATCATCTGCTCGCCCATCCAGGCCAGGGGCAGGAAGCTCACGAACTCGTCGCGCGCGGTCTTGGGGTCGGCCAGCCCCAGGTTGTGGGCCATGGCCAGCATGTTGCGGTGGCTCATCACGGCCAGCTTGGGGCGGCCCGTGGTGCCCGAGGTGGTGGCCACCAGGCAGGGGTCGCCCGGCGAAAGCTCCGCCACCCAGTCCTCGAAGTCCGGGGCCAGGTCCCGGCCCTTGTCGCGCACCGCGTCGAAGGACATCAGCCCCGGTTCGCGGCAGAAGAGCAGGCCCTTGGAGTCGTGGAAGACGATGTATTCCAGGTCCGGCAGGCCCGGGCGCAGGGAGAGGATCTTGTCCACCTGCTCCTGGTCCTCGGCCACCACCATGCGCGCGTGGGACAGCTCGAACACGTAGCCCACCTCGTCGGCCACGGCGTCCTGGTACAGCCCCAGCGCCATGCCGCCCAGGGACTGCACGGCCAGTTCGGCCCAGAGCCATTCCGGCCGGTTGTCGCCGATGAGCACCACGATGTCGCCCTTGCCGAAGCCCAGGGCCTTGAGCCCCCCGGCGAACTCGGACACGGCGACGAGGTAGTCGTCCCAGGAATAGGCCTGCCACACGCCCCACTCCTTCTCGCGCAGGGCCGTGCGCCCGCCCTGGGACGCGGCCTGCTTCAGCAGCAGCCCGGGCAGGGTCGTGTCGTAGGGTCTGGCGCTCATGACGCCGCCTCCGGTCCTGTCGTGCGTGTGCAGCGCATGCCTACCTTCCCGCGTAGGCCGCGTCGCCGCCCAGATAGGCGGCCACCACGGCCGGATCGTTCTTGACCTGGTCCGGGGTCCCGGAGGCCAGCACCTGGCCGAAATCCAGGACCACCACATGGTCGGAAATGTCCATGACCACGCCCATGTCGTGCTCCACCAGCAGCACCGTGGCCCCCCACTCCTCGTTGATGTCCAGGATGTAGCGGGCCATGTCCTCGGTCTCCTCCAGGTTCATGCCCGCCATGGGCTCGTCCAGGAGGATCAGGCGCGGCTCCGCGGCCAGGGCCCGGCCCAGTTCCACCCGCTTCTGCACGCCGTAGGGCAGCCGCCCGGCGGGCTGGTGGCGGTACGGGGACAGGCCCAGGAAATCGATGACGTCCTCCACCCTGCGGCGGTGGCTGTCCTCGGCGCGGCGCGCCGGGCCCGCGTAGGCCAGGGCCGACAGCAGGCCGTAGCCGATACGCGCGTGGCGGCCCACCATGAGGTTGTCCAGCACGGACAGCCCCCGGAACAGGGCGATGTTCTGGAAGGTGCGCGACAGGCCCCGGTGGGTGCGCTGGTGGGCCTTGAGGGCCAGCAGCGATTCCCCGGACAGGGTGATCTCGCCCTCGTCGGGCGTGTAGCGGCCGCTGATGCAGTTGAGCATGCTGGTCTTGCCCGCGCCGTTGGGCCCGATGAGGGAGGCTATCCTGCCCTCCTGGATGTCGAAACCCACGTCCAGGAGCGCGGCGATGCCCTTGAAGGTCAGGGTCAGGCCCCGAATGCTCAGGAGGGTGTCGCCCGGGAGTTTGCCGCTGGGGAGGCTATCGCTCACGCCACTGCTCCTGGAAGGTTTCGGGGCCCACCAGCTTGTAGCCCCGCTCGTGGATCTTCTTGGCGATGGGGGTGGGGTCGTCGGCCTGCACGCGGAAGACCACGATGCGCGTGCCGTTGTGGAAGAAGGTGCCCGTGGAGATGATGGACACGCCCATCTCCATGATGATGCCCGAGACCTCGTGGATCACGCCCGTGCGGTCCTCCACCTCGAAGACAATGCGCGAGCCGCCTTGGCGGAGGCCCATCTCCTCCACCAGCACGTCGAGCATCACGCTGCGGTTGATGAACCCCATGAGGTTGTTGCGCACGTCGGTCACGGCCAGGCCCGCGAGATTCTTCTGGTACATGATCTCCGCGGCCTCCTCGATCTCCGTCTCCGGGGGCACGGAGGTGATGTCCGTGCGCATGATGCGGTCCACGGTGAGGCGCGTGAGCAGGTAGTTCAGCTCGTGGCGCTCCAGCATGGTGGCGTCGGACGGCAGGGCCTTGCGCACGTCCTCCTTGCGCACGTAGCCCGCGAGCTTGTCCCCGTCCTGGACCAGCAGCATCCAGAGGCGCTCGCGCTCCATGATCCGGTCCGCGTCCAGGACTTTGGTCTGCGGGGTAATGGTCACGAAATCAGTCAGCATCTTCAGTCCGACGTACATGATGCGTCTCCTTGTCCGGACGAAAGCCCGGCGCTTCGTGAAACCGTATGATTGTATGGGAGGTGTACGCGAGGTACGAGGCATCTGCCGCACGTTTTCCGCGAACGGTCGAAACCGCCCCCTGTGGGGCTGGTCCGTCCTCGTTCGAGGAAAACTAGAGTAGTATCAGTGCGGCGATCATGATCATATAAGCTTGATTGAGGTTTTCAGATCAATTGTAAAACCAGAAAGCCCTTCCGCCGTCAAGGGCTTTCATTAACATATCAGAAACTTCGTGTTTTCCCGGATGCGTGGATTTGGGCCTTCCCTTTCCGGCGGCGGGAGTATACAACGGCCTGCGGCGGCCTCAGCCGCCATCCCCAAAACCATATCCGAGGATCGCCTCCCCATGCATGAAATGGCCATCGCCCAAAGCCTCGTCGCCATCATCAATGAGGAGATGGAGAAGCACGGCTTGACCAAGCTCAGCCGCGTGCGCGTGTGCCACGGCAAGCTCGCGGCCCTGGTGCCCGAGGCCCTGTCCTTCGCCTTCGAGGCCTGCACCCTGGGCACGTCCCTGGAAGGGGCCGAGCTGGAGATGGTCGAGCTGCCCGTGGTGCTCAAGTGCTCGGGCTGCGGCATCGAATTCAGCCCCGAGGCCTCGGACCTGTTCATGCCCTGCCCCGAGTGCGGCGAGGGCCTGGGCCACGCGGTCCTCAAGGGCAAGGAGCTGTACCTGGACAACATGGAGGGCGAATAGCCCAGGGCGAATAGCCCGTTGCCATACGCCGCCCGCGTGGTTACTACTATCCCCGAACCCGAGCGCCAAAGGAGCCGATATGGAAGTTCCCGTGATCCGCAATATTCTCGAGGCCAACGACCGCATCTCCGACGAACTCAAGAAGATGTTCCGCATCAACAAGGTGCTGGTGCTGAACCTCATCAGCTCGCCCGGCTCGGGCAAGACCTCCACCCTGGAGCGGACCCTCACGGACCTCTCCGGCGAATTCAAGATGGCCGTCATCGAAGGCGACATCTTGACGGACAACGACGCCCGCCGCGTGGCCGCCACCGGGGCCCAGGCCGTGCAGATCAACACCGACGGCGCCTGCCACCTGGACAGCTCCATGGTCCTGGAGGCCCTGGGCTCCATCGACATGAAGGGCCTGGACATCCTGTTCGTGGAGAACGTGGGCAACCTGGTCTGCCCGGCAGAATTCGAGGTCGGCGAGGACCACAAGATCTCCCTCTTGTCCGTGCCCGAGGGCGACGACAAGCCCGAGAAATACCCCCTGCTGTTCTCCGAGTCCGCGGTGATGCTGCTGAACAAGGTGGACCTTCTGCCCTACGTGGACTTCGACATGGAGCGCGCCAAGCGCTTCGCCACGGCCCTGAACAAGGGCATCGCCATCTTCCCCATCTCCTGCCGCACGGGCGAAGGCCTGGACGGCTGGTACGACTGGCTGCGGACCGAGGTGAAGGAGAAGAAGGGCCTGTAGGACTAATCAATAAAATTCCTTAGTTCAGGCTGTTCAGAAATGTACGAGTGCAAGGCGCAAGGGAAATCCAAGACCGACGCGTATTCAACATACGCGAGGGTTTGGATTTTCCGCAGCAACGCAGCAATCGTGCGTTTATGGGCAGCCTGAGGGCGCGATATGGCGATTCCCAAGCAACTCCCCTGTGAGACCATCCTGGCCGGCATCGCGGACGGCGTGTTCACGGTGGACCTGGACTGGAACATCACCTCCTTCAACGAGGCGGCCAGCCACATCACGGGCGTGCCCGCGTCCGAGGCCCTGGGCAGCAAGTGCTGGGACGTGTTCCACTCCAGCCTCTGCGACGGCCAGTGCGCGCTGAAGGCCTGCGTGGGCGGGGCCCCGGCCGTGAGCGGCAAGTCCATCTTCATCGTGCGCACCGACGGGGAGAAGGTGCCCGTGTCCATCTCGGCCGCGCCCCTGCACGACGAGGCGGGCAAGCTCATCGGCGGGGTGGAGTCCTTCCGCGACCTCTCGGATATCCACCGCCTGCGCCGCGAGGTGGAGCGCTCCCACACCTTCGAGGACATCGTGGGCAAGAGCCCGGCCCTGGAGAAAATCTTCGCCATCCTGCCCCAGGTGGCGCGCTCCGACGCCACGGCCCTGATCCTGGGCGACTCGGGCACGGGCAAGGAACTCTTCGCCCGGGCCCTGCACAACCTTTCGGACCGCGCCTCGGCCCCCTTCGTGGCCGTGAACTGCGGGGCCCTGCCCGAAACGCTGCTGGAGAGCGAGCTCTTCGGCTACAAGGCCGGGGCCTTCACCGACGCCAAGCGCGACAAGCCCGGCCGCTTCCAGCAGGCCAAGGGCGGGACCATCTTCTTGGACGAGATCGGGGACATGCCCATGCCCCTGCAGGTCAAGCTGCTCAGAGTGCTGCAGGACAAGAGCTACGAGCCCCTGGGCGCGGTGCGCAGCGAAACCACGGACGCGCGCGTGGTAGCGGCCACCAACCACGACCTCCAGGCCCTGGTGGCCGAAGGCCGCTTCCGCCAGGACCTCTACTACCGCCTGAACGTGGTGCAGCTGCGCCTGCCGTCCCTGGCCGAACGCCGCGAGGACGTCCCGCTGTTGGTGAACCACGTGATCCGCCGCCTGAACGCGGTGCAGGGCAAGGACATCGAGGGCGTGTCCGAGGACGTCATGGCCCTGTTCATGCGCCATTCCTTCCCGGGCAACGTGCGCGAACTGGAGAACATCCTGGAGTTCGCGGCCATCCTCTGCCCCTCGGGGTTCATCCAGGTGGAGCACCTGCCCGAGCAGATGCAGCCCGCCGGGCGCTCCATGGACCTGGACAGGCCCTGCTCCGAGCCCATGACCCTGGAGGAGGCCAAGTGCCGCGCGGTGCTGGCGGCCATCCAGCGCAACGGCGGCCGCCGCATGGCCGCCTGCCGCGAGCTGGAAATCTCCAAGGACACCCTGCGCCGGACCCTGGCGCGCTGTGAAAAGTTGGGCCTGAAATAAGCCTGCCGCCTCTTTGAATGGGCGCGTTTCGCGTCCACCTAGTTCAACCCTCATATTCTATCTTGCTGCAATAAAACGGTTTCTTTTCTGGCACCGCTTATGCTTAGCCTCTCCCTGCCCGGGCGCACCCCTGCCCCGGGCCAAGAACAAGGAGACTGACGCATGCTGCTGTGCCTGGCCTGCTATGGCGACCGCCTGGCATCCCTGGCCGAGAACGCCGACCAGTACCGCCTGTACCGCGTACAGGACGGCCACGCCGAGCCCGAGGGCGGCATCGCGCCCCCGGACCGCGACCCGGCCTCTTTGGCCCGGGCCATGGCCGCCTGCGGGGTGCGGGAGTTCGTGTGCGGCGGCATCACCGGCTGCTGCCGCCGCCACCTGGAGATCACGGGCGTGCGCGTCCGGCCCTGGGTCAGCGGCGACGTGGACGAGGTCCTGGCCGCCTGGAACGCGGGCGGCCTGGAGGCCCTGTCCATGCCCGGATGCGGCGGCCCGCGCTGCGACCAGCCCGGCCTGGGCCGGGGCTGCGGCGGCATGCGCAACCGCAACCAATCATGCGCCCGAGGGGCCGGACAGCGCCCCGGGGGCCGAAAATGGGAGACCAAGTCATGAAAATCGCCATCACCAGCCAGGGCCAGGGCCTCGACAGCGCCCTGGATTCCCGGTTCGGCAGGGCCGCCGGCTTCGTCCTGGTGGACACCGAGACCGGGGAGACCGGCTATGCGGACAACGACCAGAACATGCAGCTGGCCCAGGGCGCGGGCATCCAGGCCGCCCAGAACGTGGCCGCCACGGGCGCCAAGGCCGTGGTCACCGGCCACGTGGGCCCCAAGGCCTACCTGGCCCTGAACAAGGGCGGCATCGCCATCTACTTCTGCGACTCGGGCACCGTGGCCGAGGCCCTGGCGGCCTACAAGGCCGGGACCCTTTCCCAGGCCCAGGGGCCGGACAAGGACGGCCACTGGTAAGCCGAGCGCGAACACCCAAACAAGGGATCGACATGAGAATCGCCATTGCCAGCGGCAAGGGCGGCACGGGCAAGACCACCGTGGCCGCGAACCTTGCCGCTCATATCGCGGGCCTGGGCCAGAGCGTCGCCGTCGCGGACTGCGACGTGGAGGAGCCCAACCTGCACCTGTTCCTGCCGCCCGACATCGCCGCGACCGAGAGCGCGGGCGTGCCCGTGCCCATTGTGGACGAGGCGGCCTGCACGGGCGACGCCTGCGGCGTGTGCGTGCGCGAATGCCGCTTCAAGGCCCTGATCCTCATGGCCGGGGAGGTCATGGTCTTTCCGGAGCTGTGCCACGGCTGCGGCCTGTGCTCCCTGGCCTGCCCCGAGGACGCCATCAGCGAGGGCCGACGCGACATCGGCGAGGTGCGCACCGGGACGGCCCGGGGCATGTCCTTCGCCGACGGCCTGCTGCGCATCGGCGAGGCCATGGCCCCGCCCCTCATCGAGGAGGTCAAGAAGCGCCTGCCCGGGGCCGCTGTGGAGCTCATCGACTGCCCGCCGGGCACGTCCTGCCCGGTGATCAAGGCCCTGGACGGAGCGGATCTCGCCATCCTGGTCACGGAGCCCACGCCCTTCGGCCTGCACGACCTGGACCTGGCCGTGCAGACCCTGCGCCAGCTCGCCATCCCATTCGGCGTGGTCATCAACCGCGACGGCATGGGCGACGGGCGCGTGGCCGAATACCTGGAGCGCGAGGGCATCCCGCTCCTGGGGACCATCCCCCACAGCCTTGAGGCGGCCCAGGCCTACTCCCGGGGCGAATTGCACATCGAGGCCCTGCCCGGATTCGGCGAACACTACGCCCGGATCTGGGACGCGGTGCGGACCCTGGCGCGGGAGGCGGCGAAATGAAGGAAATAGTCGTCATCAGCGGCAAGGGCGGCACGGGCAAGACCTCGGTCACCGCCGCCCTGGCGGCCCTGGGCAAAAACCAGGTCCTGGCGGACTGCGACGTGGACGCCGCGGACCTGCACCTGATCCTGTCGCCCATGGTGGAGAAGAGCGAAGAATTCACGGCCGGGGAACGCGCGGCCATCGACCCCGGGGCCTGCACCTCCTGCGGCCTGTGCGCGGAGCACTGCCGCTACGGGGCCATCTCCGAAGACTTCCGGGTCATCGGCGAGAACTGCGAGGGCTGCGGGGTCTGCGCCTTCGTCTGCCCCAGCGGAGCGGCGGCCATGCACCCGCGCGTCTGCGGCCAGTGGTACGTGTCCGCCACGCGGTTCGGGCCCATGGTCCACGCGCGCCTCGGCATCGCCGAGGAGAACTCGGGCAAGCTCGTGACCACGGTGCGCAAACAGGCCCGGGCCATCGCCGAGGCCAGGGGCGCGGACCTGATCCTCACGGACGGCCCTCCGGGCATCGGCTGCCCGGTCATCGCCTCCCTGGGCGGGGCCAACCTGGCCCTGGTGGTGGCCGAGCCCACGGCGAGCGCCCTGCACGACCTGAAACGCGTGCGCGGTTTGGCCAAACACTTTGACATTCCCATGATGGTGGTTATCAACAAGTCCGGCATCAACGCCCAGATCACCCGCGACATCCGCGAATTCTGCGCGGCCGAGGGCGTCGAGGTGGCCGGGGAGCTGCCCTACGATCCGGCCTTCACCCAGGCGCAGATCAGGGCCCAATCCGTAGTGGAATACGATCCCCGGGGCCGCGGCGAGGACATGCGCCGCATCCGGGAACGCATAGAACGCCTGCTTGGCTGCCAACTGGGCTGATACGGCGAAAACTCTCTAGGAGGGAAGGATATGAGCGATTCGTGTGGAAGCTGCTCCAGCCAGGGCAGCGGGTGCTCCGGCTGCCAGGAGAACCCCCAGGACCAGAAAATCAAGAAAGCCCTGTCGCGCATCAAGCACAAGCTGGTGGTGATGTCCGGCAAGGGCGGGGTGGGCAAGTCCACCGTGGCCACCAACCTGGCCGTGGCCCTGTCCATGGCCGGGCTCAAGGTGGGCCTGTTGGACGTGGACGTGCACGGCCCCAGCGTGCCGCGCCTGTTGTCCCTGGAAGAGGTCAAGCCTAACATCGGGCAGGACACCATCGAGCCGGTGCCCTACTCCTCGCATCTTTCCGTGATGTCCCTGGGCTTCCTCCTGCCCAGCAAGATGGACGCGGTGATCTGGCGCGGCCCGGTGAAGATCGGCCTGATCCGCCAGTTCATCTCCGACGTGGCCTGGGGCGACCTGGATTTCCTCATCGTGGACTGCCCTCCGGGAACGGGTGACGAGCCCCTGTCCGCCTTGCAGGAGATCGGCAAGGAAGCCCAGGCCGTGATCGTGACCACGCCCCAGGGCGTGGCCATCGACGACGTGCGCCGCTCCGTGACCTTCTGCGGCGAAGTGGGCAACCCGGTGCTGGGCATCATCGAGAACATGAGCGGCTACGTGTGCTCCAATTGCGGGCACGTGGAGGACATCTTCGGTTCCGGCGGCGGCGAGGAGCTGGCCAAGGAGCTGAACGTGAAATTCCTGGGCCGCATCCCCCTGGACCCCGAGCTCAGGCGCTCGGGCGACGAGGGCTATTCCATCCTCAAGACCGGCGGGGACCACACCCCCACGGGCGAGGCCCTGAACCACATCGTCAAGCCCATCATCCAGATGGCCGGACGCCTGCAGGAGACCGCCATGCCCGCCGGGCTGGCCGCCAAGGCCCCGGCCCCGGAGGCCGCGCCCATCGCCACGGACAACGGCGACCTGGTCATCGCCATGCCCGTGGCCCAGGGCCAGCTCTGCCTGCACTTCGGGCACTGCGAGGTCTTCTCCCTGCTCACGGTCGATCCCAAGACCAAGGAGATCAAATCCCGCGACGACCGCACGCCCCCGCCCCACGAGCCCGGCGTGCTGCCCAACTGGCTGGCGGACCAGGGCGCGCACCTGGTCATCGCCGGGGGCATGGGCGCGCGCGCCCAGAGCCTGTTCACCGAGCGGGGCCTGAAGGTCCTGGTGGGCGCCCAGCCGGGCACGCCCGAGGAAGTGGTCAAGGCCTACCTGGACGGCGACCTGATGCTCGGCCAGAACATCTGCGACCACTAGCCGGATGCCGTAAACGACAAAGGCCGGACCCCGCGAGGGGCCCGGCCTTTGTTTTCGCAAAGGGGCCGCGGCCTAGAACGAGCCGGGCTGGCCCTGGAAAAAGCTGTACAGGTCCTGGGAGACCTCCACGCGCACGCCCCCGTCCTTGAGCTTGACCACGCGCACGTTCATGTCCGGATACAGGGCCACGTCCTCGGCCACGTCGCTCCAGCGCTTCTGCTCGGCCCAGGCCTCGTCGTTGTAATCGGGGAAGGTCCCCACCAGAATCCATTCGTCGCTCATCCGCCCTCTCCTTCGCCCCTCGCGCGGGGGCCTGTGCGTGCTGAATTTCTCGACGTCCTCAGTTGGAAAACCCCGGGGCCCACAAATGGTGGAATCCGGCATGAGCCTCAGGCAGCCGCGCCGGCCCCAGGTCCACCAGGGCCGGGGAACGGCCGTCCCAGGCGCTCGCGGCCGTGTTGTACAGGGTGTCCTCGGCCACGCTCGCGCGGCGGTAGGCCACCACGCGCGCGTCCTCGGGCAGCCCGGCCAGGGCCCGGGCCTCGGCCAGGGCGTCCTCGGCGAAGCCCACCTTGTCCACCAGGCCCAGGCGCAGGGCCTGGGAAGCCGTGAGCACCCGCGCATCGGCTACATCGTCCAGCGCCTTGGGGTCAAGCTTTCTGCGCTCGCCCACCAGGGCCAGGAAACGGGAGTTCAGGTCGTCGATCATGGCCTGGAGAAGGGCCTGGTCGCCCTGGTCCGGGGCCTTGAAGGGCGAGCCCATGTCCTTGCGCGCGCCGGACTTGGCCACCTCGGCGCTGACCCCGATCTTGTCCATGAGTCCCGAAATGTTGGGCGAAATGAAGATGGTGCCGATGGACCCGGTGATGGTGGAGGGGTGCGCCACGATGACGTCCCCGGCCAGGGAGGCCATGTACCCGCCGCTGGCGGCCAGGCCCATCTGCAAAGTGACCACCGGGACCTGGGTGCGCGCGCGAAAGGCCATGATCTCGTGGTACAGGATCTCGCTGGCCGTGACCGAGCCGCCCGGGCTGTCCACCATGAGCACCACGGCGCGCACGTCCGGGTCCTTTTCCGCGCGGGCCAGTTGCGCGGCCGCCTCCTCAACCGCGCCGGGCGCGCGCGACACCAGCCCCTCGCGCGGGGCCGTGGACAGGAACCCGCGCAGGGGCAGCAGCAGCACCTTGCCCCGGGCCGAGCCCGAGAGCACGGCCTCTGCATAGGGCTGGTCGTAGTCGCGGAAGGCCTGGATGTTGATGGAGCAGCCGGTCAGCAGAACCAGGGCCGCGCACAGGGCCGTCAGCAATGGCTTGGGCATGGTCGTCCTCCGTGGCCCCTTTCTATACACCACGGCCCCCGCACGGTGAAGGGCGCGGGGGCCGCGAAAGCCTGAAAATGGTCGGCGGCCGTGTCCCGGGTTCCTTTCTCCGAAGGTCCCGATGACCGGCCGCCGCCCCCCAAAGCATGTTTGCGAAGGCTCGCTGCGCGGGGGTCAGCGCAAGGCCCCGCCCTGGCCGGTGGGCGGGAAGAGCCTGAAGGGCCCGGGCACCTCCGCCGGGCCGGGGACCTGGGCCGGAGCGCCGGTGGCCGGAGCCTCCAGGGGGAGCTCCCGCAGGTCCAGGGGCGCGAAGGCGTCGCCGGCCATCCCCAGCGCCGGGCCGCCCGCGCGGTTGCGCAGGTAGCTGGCGAAGACCACGTCCTTTTTGCCGTCGTCCAACAGCCGCCGCACCACCCCATCGCGGGGCACGGCGAAGTCGTAGGCCGCCAGGATGCGCCCGTCCTCCAGGCGCACCACGTCGGCGGACACGAACACGGCCTCCTGGTCCAGGGTGTAGGTGCCCACGAGCATGGCCGAGGCGTCGAAGGTCATCTTCATGTACTGGGCGGTCTTGCGCGACAGCGCGAACTCGCCCTCGCGCACGCGGATGCCCATGTTCCCGCGCAGGCGGAATTCCGTGACCCCGTATCCGGCCTGGGCCAGACGGTTCACGAACAGGGAGGACACCAGGCGGCCCAGGGACGAGGACTGGTCGAAATTGTCGCGGTCCACGAAGGTTGCGGCCAGTATGCCCGCGCCCTGGGGCAGACGGTTGGCGAGGTTGGCAACCAGCCCGTCGGCGGCCACATGGCTCTGGGCGATGAGGGAGTCACCCTCCCAGGCCGTGGTCACGGGCTGCACGTAGTCCGCGGGCGCCGCGGGCCCGGCCTTGGCGGCCGGGGCCGGGGCCTCGGCCAGGCGCTGCAACGCGCCGCATCCCGCCAACCCCGCGCAGGACGCCGCCAGCACGCAGGCGGCGAGAAATCTGACGAACATGGAGGGCCTCCCTTGGCTACTCATTGACGACTCCCACGCTCACCCTGGCGGGCTCGGCCAGGGGCTCGGGCGCGTCGGCCACCCCGGGCTCCTGCAGGGCCACCTCGGGGATGGGCAGCCCGTACTGCCGGTAGTCCGGGTCGTTGATGTAATAGATGTCCGAGGCGTGCATCACGAAGCGGTTGCGCCAGACCAGTTCCGTGGTGATCACGATCTCGTTGTTGGAATGCATGCTCAGGGACCCGATGGTCACGTCCACCAGCGCGCCCAGGGGCGCGGCCGCGTAGATGCTCTTCACGGTCAGGTGGTCGCGGGCCACGGCGATGCCCGCGCCGATGGCCGTGAGCAGGCCCGGGGGCGGACGCTGGAAGCGCATGCCGTGGCGCACCATCTGCACCTTGTAGCGCAGCTCCAGCTGGTTCTCCTCCTTGTCCGAGACCTGCAGGCCCTGGAACACGAGCTGGGAGCGCAGCAGCTCCTTGAACACCTGGTGAAACGGGCCGTCGACCTGGTCCGTGTCCACGTCGATGGCCAGCAGCCTGAGCTCCACCCTGTCGTGCACGGCCCGGGCCACACGCCCGGCCACGTCGGCGGCCAGGATGTTCCAGTGCTCGGCGGCCTGCATCTTGTGCTGGCCGGTCATGGGGTAGGTCGTGGCCACGGGCAACTGGGACTGGCATCCCAACAGCAACACGGGCAAAGCCATCGCTATGAACCATTTCGTCATGACGTGTCCTTCCTTGACCCGGCCTGATCCGGGCTGGAAATGGGGGCGGCGGGGGCCGGTGCGCGCGGACCATGCGCCCTCGCCGCATGCGCTCTCCCTGTTTATCGGACGGGGCATGACATTTCTTTACCATCGGGACGGGGGACGCGAAACAGGAGCGCCGAAAAGAGGGCATAAAAAAAGCCGCGCCCTGCGGCACGGCCTGGAATTCCTAGATATCCCCGCCGGGGGGGTCAGCTGATCTGGCGGACGTATTCGTCCATGTCGGATTCCTTCTGCTCCTTGCTGACCCAGAAGGCCGTGGCCCAGATCATCAGGGCAGCGGCCTGGATGTCGTTGAGGCGCTTCAATTTGGCCTCGATGTTGGCCTTGCCCGCCCCGTACTTGACGTGGGCCATGTTCAGGTCGCAGGCGTCCTGCACGCGCAGCTGCAGATACGCCAGCCGGGACTGGTCCGGAAGGAGCTTCACGTCCTTGTGGGCCTCGAGGATGGTCTTCAGCTCGCCGGCTGAAAACTGCCCCCGCACCGTGTTGATGGACCGGAAAAAAGTATCCACAGCCCAGGGCACGACGAACTCGGCCCCGGCGCTCTTGGTGCGGAAATACTCCTTCAGCCACTGTTCGTGCTCGTTCGTGACGCGCGCTGCGACCTGTGGCATGCAACCCCTCCGTGGTACAAGAGGAAACCTTTCTTCCCAAATAACCTGAGAGTTTCATAGCAGGTATCGTGACAAGTAATCAAGACTTTTTCTAGAGACGACCGAAATCCCGTGCCGCAAGGCCCGGCGCGGGAAAAGCCCCCCTTTCAGCGGATGTCCGGCAGGCGCAAACGGAAGAATTGGGGCCAGAGCTTGCCCGTGACCAGCAGGCAGCCGCCCTCCCGGTCCCAGGCCAGCCCGTTGGCCACCGCTTGGGAATCGGGGAGATTCGCGGGGACCAGCGAAGAGAGGTCCAGCCAGGCCAGGACCCGCCCCGTGGCCGGGTCGATGACCGCCACCCGGGGCGAACCCCAGACGTTGGCGTAGAGCAGCCCGTCCACCCATTCCAGCTCGTTCAGGAGGGACACGGGCCGCCCCCCGTCGCGCACGGGCAGGCGCGTGAGTTCGCGGAAATCGCCGGAGTCGCGCACGGTGAGGATGTCGCTGCCGTCGCTCATGTACAGGCGCCCCGCCCCGTCGTGGGCCAGGCCCCAGCCCTGTCCCCCATAGGCGCGCTCGTCCAGGATGCGAAAGGTGGCAAGGTCGATCCTGAACGCCCGCCCGGCGGTCCAGGTCAGCCACCAGCACGCGCCGTCCACGGCCGCGGCGCCCTCGCCGAAGAGCCGCTTGTCCAGGGGGAAAGTGCGCAGCACGCGGCCCGTGGCCGGGTCCAGTTCCGCCAGGCGGGAGCGGCCCCGGCGGCCCGTGGTTTCATAGAGGCGGCCCTGGTGGAAGAACAGGCCCTGGGTGAAGGCCTCGGTGTCGTGGGGCATGCCGCCCAGCACGGCCGCGGGCAGCACCGGCGCGGCCGCGCGGGCGGGACAGGCGACCGCCAGGGCCAGGAGCAGGAAAAGAACGAAGCCCGGTACGCGCTGCATGGCTCCCTCCCCGAGGGCCGGACGCGGCCTAGTTATCCCCGGAGCCCCTCAGATCCTTGCCCAGCTTGGCCATGCGGGCCCGGATGTAGGCCGCGGCCAGGTCGCCCGCGTCGTCGGCCCCGGTCATCTTGTGCCCGTACTCGCGCAGGTCCTTGTCGATCTGGGCCTCCATGCGCTCGGACTCCAGGAACATCAGGTAGACCAGGATCAGGGCGGCGTTGTTGCCCTCGGACCCGTCGCAGAGGTGCTCCAGCTGGTCCATGGGCACGGTCTCGAAAAACCGCTCCAGGAACATGGCCACCCATTTCTCGTACAGCTCGGGCAGCACCGGGGGCACCAGCTCGGCCAGCCGGTCCACGGCCCGGGGATCGGCGTCGGCCATGGTCACGGCGAAGAACTCCGTGAGGGCCTCGGCGCGCCTTCCGGCCTCCCGGTCCAGGCGTTCGAGGATCACGCCGCGCACGTGCTCGCGCATGGCCTCACGCGCGAGGCTCATTGCCCGGCCCCGCGCAGGGTGGAGTTGGGACAGGTGTCCGACTGCATGCACAGCTCGCAGCCGCCCCGGTAGGGCATGGGCGTGTACACGGCGTACTGGCGGTTCAGGGCCCCGATGTTCTGGTTCCACTCCAGGCCCCGGGCCGCCAAAAACTCCTGGACCTCGGCCCCGGGACGCGGCAGGGGCGCGCAGGCCCCCTCCATCTCGGGGATCAGGCTCTGGGCCGCGCTCATGACCAGGGTGATGGCCAGGTTGTGGAAGAACATGCCGTCCTCCGGGGAACGCTGCCAGGCCTCCTCCACGGCGTTCTCCACGCCCTCGGAAAGGTAGACCAGCAGAAAGCCGTCGTCGTTCGTGGACGAGGACGGCGTGAGCTTGAAGGCGTGCATGCGGTCCTTCCAGTCGTCCCAGGCCGCGCCCAGGCGTTCCAGGACGTCCTGGTCCACACGGCTCTCCCCGCAGACCTCCAGGAAATACATAAAATCGAATTCCGGCTCCGGATGGACCGGAGTGACTTGCAATGCGCCCATGCGGCTCTCCTCTGATTTTGGGATGGGGCGGTGCAGCCCTCGTGACGGTGTTGCATAGCCGCTTTTGGCCTTGGCCTCAACCCGGACGGCGGCTCTTTTCCGGCGCGGGGTTTTAGGCTACCCTGCCGCCCATGGATCGCCTGTGCTGGATCGGAAACCCCTATTTTTGCGAAAAGATGCGCGCCCAGGGCTGGGACGTGGCCCTTTTGGAGCGGCGCGAGGCGCGCATGGTTGCCTGGGACGAGGTCGTGGCGGCCTGCGGGGGCGCGCCGCGCGCCGTGGTCCTGGGCGACGCCAGCCTGCCGCCCATCCTGGCCGGCGTTGAGTCCTGGCCCTGCCTCACGGCCTTCCACTGCGTGGACTCGCACATCCACTCCTGGCACCCGCTCTACGCCCGGGCCTTCGACCTCTGCTCCGTGAGCCTCAGGGACCACCTGCCCCGGTTCCGCGAGGCGGGCATGCCCGAAGACAGCCTCTGGTGGCTGCCGCCCTGGGCCCCGGACCACACGGGCCCCAGGGCCGTGGACAAGGAATGGGACGTGCTCTTCGCGGGCACCGTGGACCCCGCCACCACCCCGGCCCGCCACGCCTTTCTGGGCGAACTGAAACAGCGCCTGCCCGGGCTGCACGTCACGCGCGGGGACTTCGGCGACCTGTTCCCCAGGGCGCGGGTGGTGCTCAACTATTGCGAGGCCGGGGACCTCAACTTCCGGGTCTTCGAGGCCCTGGGCACGGGCGCGTGCCTGGCCACGCCCCGGGTGGGCCACGGCCAGGACGAGCTGTTCCCCGACGGCCGCGACCTGTTCACCTACCCCGTGGACGACATGGACGCCCTGGCGGCCCTGCTCACGCGGCTGCTGGAGCACCCCGAACTCGGCGAGCGCGCCGGGGCCTCGGGCCTGGCCTCGGTGGACGCCGCGCACCGCGCCTCGCACCGGGCGCGAGCCCTTTCGGAACGCCTGCGCGCCGTGCCCGCGTCCCGGCCCGAGGCGCGCCGCGCCCTGGCCCCGGCCCTGCGCCGCGAAATCCTGCGCCCCCTGTACCTGCATTTCGCCGAGGCCCTGAACAACGCCCCCCTGCGCGCCGCCTATCTGAATTTGGCCACGGCAGGCCGTTGAAAAAAGGCGATCTGCTTCGTTGCTGCGGAAAATCAAACCCTCGCGTACGGGGAGTACGCGTCGGTCTTGATTTTCCTTGCGCCTTGCATCTCACCATTTTTGAACGGCCTGCATAAAGCAGCCTGATGACGGGGGGTGACTTGCGCGGCGTTTTGGCCTATCTGGCTGGGGCTACATGAACCCGATCCCCAAGGAGCGACATAATGGCTGACAATCCCCTTGTGCTCATGGAAACCGCCATGGGCGAGGTCGTCATCGAACTGTTCGAGGACAAGGCCCCGGATACCGTGAAGAACTTCCTGTCCTACGTGGACGCCGAGCATTACGACGGCACCATCTTCCACCGCGTCATCGCCAACTTCATGGTCCAGGGCGGCGGCATGACCGGCATGATGAAGGAAAAGGACACGAACGCCCCGGTGAAGAACGAGGCGGACAACGGCGTGAAGAACCTGCGCGGCACCGTGGCCATGGCCCGGACCATGGACCCGCACTCGGCCACGGCCCAGTTCTTCATCAACGTGGAGGACAACGCCTTCCTGAACCACTCCTCGCCCACGGACGAAGGCTGGGGCTACTGCGTGTTCGGCCAGGTCAGCGAGGGCATGGAAGTGGTGGACAAGATCCGCAAGGTGCGCACCAAGAGCGCCGGCATGCACGACGACGTGCCCGTGGATCCCGTCTACATCAACAGCATCCGCCGCTTCGAATGGTAGCAAACAGCCACAAACCGCACGATTGCTGCGTTGCTGCGAAAAATTAAAACCCTCGCGTATTCAAGATACGCGTCGGCCTTTAATTTTTCTTGCGCCTTGCACTCGCACGCTTTGTGACTGTTTGCGGCCAACCGTAAAAAGCAAACGCCGCCGTTCCCTCGGGGACGGCGGCGTTTTTGTTTGCTTGCGCGCGGGGGTCAGTTGACGCGGTAGATGCGGGCTTCGGGGCCCTTGTCCACCACCAGGGTGAAGTAGGGTTCGAAGGCGCTGGGCGAGCCCAGGAGCATGGACACCATCATGGAGCGGTAGATGTCCCCGTCCATGAGGTACATCTCGCCCCGGGCCGCGTTGGCCACACAGTACGGCACGCCGAAGCGCATCCAGGAGCGGTGGCGGACGCGGAGCTGCTTGTCGATGTAGTAGAGCCCGCCCAGGGCCACGGATTTGCCGTCCGGGCGCAGGGCCCTGCCCTGCACGAAGTCGATGCTCCCGCCCGGCACCAGGCTCGAAGCGGACCGCACGCCGTCGCCCGTGGCCAGGTCCCAGGACCCGTAGTAGTTGATCCAGCCCAGGAAGTGCATGGAATCCCAGCTCAGAGCCAGATACTGCTCCGGCCTGGGGCCGAAGGATTCCGCGTCCATCTGGCCCAGGTCCTTGAAAAACCGCGTGGCCTCGTCCCCGTCCATGGCGCGCACCGGCCCCAGGGGGTCGACGGACGGCATCTCCAGCCGGGCGCCGGGATATCCCGCGCTCTCGGCCTTCCATTTTTCGGCCTGTTCGCGCCAGGACGCGCCCAGGGCCTGCATGACCCGGGCGGAGCGCAGGGGCGATGACGAGGAATGCACCAGGGCCAGGGGATAGAGCCAGTCCCCGGAATGGCGGGCCCCGTCGCCGAAGGTGTCGCGCTCCGCAAAGAACTGGGCCCCGTAGGAATAGTCCCACCATTGCCAGAGCACGGCGTCGGGCGCGGCCAGATCCCGCAGTTCGATGTAGGCTTCGGCCAGGGCCCTGGGCACGGCCGGGCGGGCGCTCAGGTGACTGGCGGGCAGGAACAGGATTCCGAACAGGACCGCCGTGAGCGCCCCCTGCAGCCCAAGCCTGGCGTTGCGGCCGGACAGCCGGGCGCGGCCCAGGTCCGCAGCGGCCAGGCCGAGCCCCAGGCCCAGGGCCGCGCCGCCGTACATGGAAAAGCGCACGCCCAGCCACGGGGCCGCCAGCCCCAGGCCCAGCACGGGCGCGAACAGGACGAGCAACGGCCGCCGCACGACGGCCCAAAGATACGCCGCCGCGCCGAGCACGAACAGGGCCGGATGGCCGCCCACGTAGCCGAACAGCTTGGCCGTCCCCAGCTTCCCGGCCTCGCGCACGCTGCTGATGACCGACGGCAGGCCCAAACCGCCCCCCGCGCCCTGGTCCTGCTCCGCGCCAGTGGGGTTGAAATACACGGTCAGATAATACGCCACCTGCTTGAGCTGGGGGGCCAGGGTCAGCGCGCCGAGCACGGCCAGCCCCCCCACGGCGGCCAGCGTCGCCGCGCGGCCCCGCCCCAGCTCCGGCCGCCAGCGCAGGACGGCGTACAGCGCCGCCCCGGCCGCCAGCCCGGGCCAGCCGAGCTGCAGGACCGCGAGGATCACGCACAGCCCCAGCAGCATCCCCGTCCTGCGGCCCGGGCGCGCCAGGGCGAGCCCCAGTCCCAGGGCCAGGACCAGCACGCTGAAGGCGACGGGCCGCCCCGAGGGATAGACCCAGACGTAGGCATGCAGGAACAGGCCGACCCCGAAGGCCCAGCCCATGAGGACGTGCATCGCCGGGCCCTGCACGTCATCCTCTTCCCCGGGCAGCCACCAGGAACGGCACTGGGGCAGAAGCCACAGCACAAGGGCCGAAACAGTGCCCACGGCGAAGAACAGGGTCAGGAAATCGTTGTCGAAATATCCGAAGCGGGTGCGGATGAGATAGCCGAAGGCGCCCACGGCCAGCAGCCCGGCCAGGCCTCCGGCCTCGTTGCGCCCCAGGCGCGCGCAGAGCAGGCACAGGGGCAACGCCGCCAAGCCCGAGAGTAACGGGGGCAGCCAGAACCCCAGGCTCAACAGGCCGATGCCCGTCACCGCGTGGGCCGCGGCCAACAGCCGCGTCAGCGGGTCCATGATGTAGCGGCTCACGCCCTTGGCTCCGGCCAGGTAGGCGTAGGCGTCGTGGGTCGCCAGCAGGGGTTCGCCCACCACCATGTTCGCGGGATCGAACAGCCGGCCCATCTCCGGGCAGCGCAGGGCGAAGCCGAGGACCATCACCGCCGCGCCCCAGGCCAGGGCCTCCCGCCACCAGCGCTCCCCCGGACGGAGCGCCTCCGCGTCCTGCGGAGGCCGCAAAGAATCCAATCTTCCCAAGCGATTCATACACACCTCAGGCCGCGCCCTTGCCAGAATCCGCGGCTCGTTCTACACTTCGCGCCAACCTAATCACCCTCTCCCCCGGACGCCATGAACCGCGAAGATCTTCTCCTGTCCATGTACAACGCCATGCTCGACACCCTGGGCCCCAGCGGCTGGTGGCCCGGGGAAACGCCCTTCGAGGTGGCCGTGGGCGCGGTGCTGACCCAGAACACCGCCTGGAGCAACGTGGAAAAGGCCGTGGGCAACCTGCGCGCGGCCGGGGCCCTCTCCCCCCGGGAGATGGAGGCCCTGGCGGCGGACGACCTGGCCCGGCTGATCCGGCCCTCGGGCTACTACCGGGTCAAGGCCTTGCGCCTCAAGGCGCTGCTGGCGTTCCTGCGCGAGGAGTGCGGCCACGACCTCGCCGCCCTGGCGGAGCGGGACACGGACGACCTGCGCAACGCCGTCCTCGGCGTCAAGGGCGTGGGCCCGGAGACCGCCGACAGCATCCTGCTCTATGCCCTGGAAAAGCCGTCCTTTGTAGTGGACGCGTATACCAAACGCATCCTCAGCCGTCACGCCCTTATTCCCGAGGACGCGGGGTACGACGAGATGCGCGAGTTCTTCATGGACGTGCTGCCGCACTCGGTGGAGCTGTACAACGAATACCACGCCCTCATCGTGCGCGTGGGCAAGCAGTTCTGCGCCAGCCGGTCCCCGCGCTGCGAATCCTGCCCCCTGCAACCCTTCCTGGAAAGATGACCGCCGCCCGCCGCCTGACCGCCGTCCTGCTGCTCCTGGCCGCCCTGGTCCCGGCCTCCGCCGCCCGGGGCCAGAACCCCGCCAGCATGCGGGAATCCCTGGAAGCCCAGCGCCAGCGCGCCGAACAGGGCCGCGAGGCCCTGACCCGCCTCACCGAACAGGAGCGGGAGCTGCACGGGGACCTGGCCAGGGCCGAGGACGAGCTGGACAGGCTCAAGGCCGACCTGCACAAGCAGGAACGCGCCCTGGCCGCCCTCCAGGCCGAGCGGGACGCGGCCGGCAGAGAGCATGCCCGGCTCTCCGCGCATCTGGAGGATTCCCGCGCGGAACTGGCCCGGCTGATGCGCGCCCTGTGGCCCCTGCGCGTGGCGGACATGCGCGGCCGCACGGCGGGCTCGGCCCGCTGGGACCGGGCGGACCGCAACCTCTCCTGGGGCGCGGCCCTGTACGCCGACGCCCGCCGGGCCATGGAGGAGGTGCGCACGCGGTCCCGCAAGCTGGCCGAGTCCGTGGAGCGCGCCGAGGCCCTGAGCCGCCAGGCCGCCGAACGACTGGCCGCCGTCGACGCCAAAAAGGACGAGAGCCTGGCCAAGCGCCTGGAGTTCGTGCGCGACATCCGCCGGGTGCGCGCCGAACGCATCAACGAGGAGCAGGCCCTGGCCCAGGTCATGGCCGTGATCAAGGACCTGGACTACCGCATCAAGGCTTCCACCGGGCGGCGCTTTTCGGCGGTCAAGGGCTCCCTGCCCGCGCCCGTGAGCGGCAAGGCCCTGCCCAAGTCCGCCACCAACGGGGCCAACACGCGCAAGGGCCTGGGCTTCGCCACGGCCGACGGGGCCAGCGTCACGGCCGTGCACTGGGGCAAGGTGGTCTACAACGACGTGCTGCGCGGCTTCGGTCAGGTGGTCATCCTCTACCACGGGGACGACTACTACACCCTGTACGCCTTTCTGGGCTCCACCAACGTCAACGCGGGCCAGGAAGTGGAAAAGGGCGAACCCCTGGGAACGGCCGGTTACTTCCCGCCCGCCAAGGGCTCCGGCGTGTATTTTGAGTTGCGATTGGGGCAAAAAGCTATTAACCCTCAACAATGGCTCGCGGGCCGGGGCTAGGCCCATCCCCGCGGCCCTGGTGCTGGACACCGCCCCCGCGCACGGGCAGGCCCTCCACTAGCAGGCTGTTGAACAAATCATTTCATGCAGGCCGTTCAAAAGTAGTGAGATGCAAGGCGCAAGAAAATGTAAGACCGACGCGTACTCCCCGTACGCGAGGGTTTGAATTTTTCGCAGCAACGCCGCAGATCGCTGCTTTGGGACGGCCTGCCAAGCCCAACCTTGACCGGAGGCATGCATGCGTCTCGCCACCTGGATCGGCGCTCTTCTCATCATATCCGTCCTAACCCTGAGCACCGGCCCCATACAGGCCAAGCCCCAGGCGGATCCGTATTCGTCGTTGAAGCGCCTCAGCCAGGTCCTGGGCCTGATCGAGGAGAACTACGTGCGCGAGGTCCCGCGTGAGGACCTCATCAACAGCGCCATCAAGGGCATGCTCACCGATCTGGACCCCCACTCCTCGTTCATGCCGCCCGAGGAATTCAAGGAGATGCAGATCAGCACCTCCGGCGAGTTCGGCGGCGTGGGCATCGAAATTTCCATCAAGGACGGCCGCCTCACGGTCATCGCGCCCATCGAGGACACCCCGGCCTACGGCGCGGGCGTCGAGGCCGGCGACCTGATCCTGGAGATCGACGGCGAGTCCACCCAGGACATCACCCTGCTGGAGGCCGTGAAGCGCATTCGCGGGCCCAAGGGCAGCACCGTGGACCTGACCATCCTGCACAAGGATTCCACCACGCCCGAGACCGTGGCCATCGAGCGCGCCACCATCCCCATCCGGGGCGCGCGCAGCGAGGTCCTGGGCGACGGCTACCTGTACCTCCGGCTGATCCGCTTCAACGAGAACACCACCCGCGAGATGCGCGCGGCCATCAAGGACTACGTCAAGGCCCACGAGCTCAAGGGCGTGATCCTGGACGTGCGCAACAACCCCGGCGGGCTGCTGGACCAGGCCGTTTCCGTGGCCGACACCTTCCTGTCCGAAGGCAACATCGTCTACATCCAGGGCCGCGACAAGGCCTCGCGCAAGGACTTCGACGCCCGCGCCTCGGCCGGGGACGTGAAGGTGCCCATGGTGGTGCTCATCAACGCGGGCAGCGCCTCGGCCTCGGAGATCGTGGCCGGTGCGCTCCAGGACCACAAGCGCGCCCTGCTGGTGGGCGAACGGACCTTCGGCAAGGCCACGGTGCAGACCGTGATCCCCCTGTCCGACGGCTCGGGCATCCGCATGACCACGGCCCTGTACTACACGCCCAGCGGCCGCTCCATCCAGGCCGAGGGCATCAGCCCGGACCTGGCCTACGCCTTCGAGCCCGTGCGCGAGGAGGACGGGGCCCCCGGCCGGATCATGCGCGAGCGCGATCTCTCGGGGCACATCGAAGTCGACAACGGGACCAAGAAGGACTCGGGCTTCAAGCTCTCGGACAAGGCCAAGGAAATGCTGACCCGGGACAACCAGCTCCGGATGGCCCTGCAGCTGGTCAAGAAGCTGCCCGACCTGACCCGCATCAAGAGCGTGCAATAGCCCGGCGGGTCCCATGCACGAGGAAGAAGGAAACAGCGGCGCCACCGCTGCCCGGCGCAGGAACCTGATCTGGATTCTGGCCGCCCTGGGATTGGTGGCCTGCGTCCTGCTCCTGGGCAGGCTCCTGCGCAGCCCCGAGGCTCCCACGGCGTCGCGCGCGCCCGAGGTGCGCATGGCGGCCCAGCAGCCCCCGGCCCCGACCGAGGCGCCCGCGCCGGGCGAGGCCGAGCCCCCGGCGGCCGACGCCGCCAACGCGACCGCCCCCGACGGCTACCAGGGCTTCGAGGAGACCCTGGGCGTGCCCCTGGAGCGCGTGGTGCGCCAAGTGGACTACGCCCTGGTGGAGTCCCTGCTGCTCACGGGCTACGACCCCCATGCCCTGGCCATCGCGCGCATGGAGGTCCGCAGCTACCACGACGAGGAATACCATTTCCAGGCCCTGGACATCTCCCTGGACGGCAAGCGCCAGCGCTTCCTGGAAACCCTGGAGACCGCCCTGCGCAAATGGGCGCCCGAGGCGGAACTCGCGCCGGACGGGAGCGGGAACTACACCATCTCCGTCACGGGAACGCCCACGCACTCCCTGCGCTTCCTGACCCCGGCCCCCGAGCCCCCGCCCCAGGCCGCGGGCCTTCTGGCCGTGGTCATCGACGACCTGGGGCGCAGCGTGCCCTTCGCCCGCGACCTGGCCGCCCTGCCCTATCCGGTGACCTTTTCCGTGCTGCCCCACCAGGCCCATTCCCGGGAGGTGGCCTCGGTAGCCGCCGAGGCCGGACGCGAGGTGCTCCTGCACCTGCCCATGGAGCCCAAGGCCTGGCCCAAGGTGAACCCGGGCAAGGGCGCCCTGTTCACCACCATGTCCCCCGACGACATCCGCCGGGCCCTGGCCGCCGACCTGGCCGAGGTGCCCGGGGCCGACGGGGCCAACAACCACATGGGCTCCCGCTTCACCCAGACGGGCCCGGCCATGGCCGTGGTCATGGCCGAACTGGGCAAGCGCAAGATGTTCTTCCTGGACAGCCTCACCGCCCCGCACAGCAAGGGGGTCGGCGAGGCCCGCGCCGCCGGGATCAAGGTCTACCGGCGCAGCGTGTTCCTGGACAACATCCGTGACACCAAGGCCATTCTCAGGCAGCTTGAGAAGGCCGACCGCCAGGCGGCGGCCTCGGGCCAGGCCGTGGCCATCGGCCACCCGTACCCCGAGACCCTGGCCGCGCTCAAGGCCTGGGGCGAGAACAGGGAACGGGCGGCGCGCATCGTGTCCGTGGGGACCCTGAAACCCGTAACCAAGTAAGGGGGAGCCGACCATGAAACGCCTGACGACCATTTTCATCGCGGCGCTCTTGGTGTGCTGCGCGGCCCACACGGCCCGGGCGGCGTCCTACACCGTGTCCGTGAACCAGTTCGTGGAGCATCCGGCCCTGGACGCCGTGCTCAAGGGCGTTCAGGACGCCATGAAGGACGCGGGCCTCACTGTGGCCTTCAACGTGCACAACGCCCAGGCCAACATGGCCACGGCCAACCAGATCGCCCAGGCCATCGCCGGCGAGAACCCCGACTTGGTGGTGGCCATCGCCACGCCCTGCGCCCAGGCCTGCGCCCAGATCGTGAAGAAGGCCCCGCACATGGCCAAGGTACCCCTGCTCTTCTCCGCGGTCACGGACCCCAAGGGGGCCGGGCTGGTCAAGGACCTGGACCGCCCCGGAGGCAACATCACCGGCGTCTCGGACATGACCCCCGTGGACAAGCATCTGGCCATGATCATGGAGGCCGTGCCCGGGCTGGCCAAGCTCGGCGTGGTCTACAACTCCGGCGAGGCCAACTCCAAGACCCTGGTGAACATGCTGCGCGCGGCCTGCGAGGCCAAGGGCGTCGAGCTCACGGAGGCCACGGCCGCCAAGACCGCCGACGTCTACCAGGCCACCAAGAGCCTGGCCGGGCGCGCCCAGGCCGTGTACGTGCCCACGGACAACACCGTGGTGGCGGCTCTGGAATCCATGGTCAAGGTCTGCGAACAGAACAAGATGCCCCTGTTCGCCGCCGACGTGGACTCCGTGCCCCGGGGCGCGGTGGCGGCCCTGGGCTTCGACTATTACCTGCACGGCCGCCAGACCGGCGAGATGGCCGTGCGCATCCTGCGCGGCGCGTCCCCGGCCGAGACCCCGGTGGAGTTCCAGCAGGGCATGAACCTGCACCTGAACCTGGGGGCCGCCAAGGCCCAGGGCCTGGCCTTTCCCGAGTCCCTGAAGGCCAAGGCCGCGAAGATCGTGGAATAGCCCGGACGGCCCGTCCGGCTTGCCATCGCCGACAATACCATGTAAGGCCGCTTCCACCGCGGCCTTACATTTTTCCAAGCAAGCGAGTCCCATCCGCATGAGCCTGTTCGCACTGCTCGGCGCCCTGGAACAGGGGCTGGTCTACGGGATCATGGTGCTGGGGGTCTATCTGACCTTCCGCATCCTGGATTTCCCGGACCTCACCGTGGACGGCAGCCTGCCCCTGGGCGCGGCCGTGTCCGCCGTGTGCGTGACCCACGGCATGAACCCCTTCCTGTCCCTGTTCGCGGCCATGGGCGCGGGCTTCCTGGCCGGGGCGGTCACGGGCATCCTGAACACCAAACTGAAAATCCTGCACCTTCTGGCCTCCATCCTGACCATGACGGCGCTCTACTCCGTGAACATCCGCATCATGAGCGGGCCCAACGTCTCGCTGCTCGGCGTGGACACGGTCATCGACCCGCTGATCAACGCGGGCTTGGCGGGCTACTACGCCTCGCCCGCGCTCTTCGCCCTGGTGGTGGCCGTGGTGGTGGCGGGGCTCGTCTGGTTCCTGTACACGGAGCTGGGCCAGACCATGCTGGCCACGGGCGACAACGTGCAGATGATCACCAGCCAGGGCGTGGACACGCACAAGGTCATCATCTTCGGCGTGGGCCTGTCCAACGCCCTGGTGGCCCTGTCCGGGGCCCTCATCGCCCAGAACCAGGGCGCGGCGGACGTGAACATGGGCGTGGGCACCATCGTGGCCGGGCTGGCCTCGGTCATCGTGGGCGAGACCGTGTTCGGCTGCTCCTCGGTGCCGCGCGCCGTGGTGGCGGCCATCCTGGGCTCCGTCATCTACCGGGTGGCCATCGCCCTGGCCCTGGGGCTGAAGATCGGCTCCTTCTCCTTCACGCCCAGCGACCTGAACCTGATCACCGCCCTGCTCGTGGTGGCGGCCCTCACGGCGCCTAAGCTCAAGGAGCGGCTCAAGCGATGATCGAGATCAAGGACATCACCCTCTATTTCCACAAGGGCAGCGTGAACGAGGTCCGCGCCCTGAACGACGTCTCCCTGACCGTGAACCAGGGCGACTTCATCACGGTCATCGGCTCCAACGGCGCGGGCAAGTCCACGCTCCTGAACACCCTGGCCGGGACCTTCGCCCCCCACGAGGGGCGCATCACCCTGCGCGGCGAGGACATCACCCGCTGGCCCGAATACCGCCGCGCCCGGCACATGGGCCGCGTTTTCCAGGACCCGCTGAAAGGCACCTGCGCCAGCCTGTCCATCGGCCAGAACCTGGCCCTGGCCCTCAGGCGCGGCAGGCCCAGGGGCCTCGGCCAGGGCCTGACCGCCGAGGACCGCGCGCTCTTCGCCAGGGAGGTGAAGAAGATCGGCCTGGGCCTGGAGGACCGCCTGGACGACTCCATGGGGCTGCTCTCGGGCGGCCAGCGCCAGGCCCTGACCCTGCTCATGGCCACCCTGGTCAGGCCGGACATCCTGCTCCTGGACGAGCACACCGCCGCCCTGGACCCCAAGACCGCCAACCAGACCCTGGTGCTCACCGAGCACCTAGTGGAGACGCAGAACCTGACCACCCTCATGGTGACCCACAACATGAACCAGGCCATCAAGCTCGGAAACCGCCTGATCATGCTGCACCAGGGCGAGATCATCATGGACATCGCCGGGGAGGACAAGCGCGCCCTGTCCGTCAACGACCTCCTGGCCCAGTTCTACGCGGTCAAGGGCGAGGAATTCAGCTCGGACAAGATGCTGCTGACGTAAAGGATCATTGAAATAATCATCTCTCGCAGACTGCCCCACAAAAAACGAGAGACGAGACGCAAAGAAAAATTTGAGCCAGGCCGCTCAAAAATAGTGAGATGCGAGGCGCAAGGGTAATTCAGGGCCGACGTGTATTCCCATACACGAGGATCTGCATTACCCGCAGCAGCGAAGCCGCGAAGCGGCGTAGCGACGAAGCAGATCGCTGCTTTTCAGCGGCCTGGTATGGACAACACCCCCTGTACCCGTGCACAAGGAGGAAACCATGGCCATTGAACGCACCTTTTCCATCGTCAAGCCCAACGCCGTGAAAAAGAACAAGATCGGCGCCATCCTCGCAATGATCGAGGACAGCGGGCTGAGAATCGTCGCCACCAAGAAGATCCACATGACCAAGGCCCAGGCCGAGGGCTTCTACGCGGTGCACGCCGAGCGCCCGTTCTTCGGCAGCCTCACGGACTTCATGTGCTCCGGCCCCTGCGTGGTGAGCATCCTGGAAGGCGACAACGCCATCGCGCGCTACCGCGAGCTCATGGGCACCACCAACCCGGCCGACGCGGCCGAGGGCACCATCCGCAAGCTCTACGCCGACAACATCGAGGCCAACGCGGTGCACGGGTCCGACGCGCCCGAGACCGCGGCCTACGAGATGAGCTATTTCTTCAACGCGCTGGAGATCGTGGGCTGACCACGCCATAGCGCAAAGACCCGCCCGACGCCTCGGCGCAAGCCAGCCGGACGCCCCGGGCACAAGCGGGAGACTCGCATCATGACCACCATCGGCTTCATCGGCACCGGCAACATGGGCGGCGCCATCGTGCGCGGATTGTCCGCGTGCGAAAACCTGCGCATCCTGGGCTACGACCTGCACAAGGCCAGCCTGGAGGCCCTGGCCTCCTTCGGGCTGGAGCCCGTGTCCACAACCCTGGAGCTGGCGCGGCGCAGCGACTTCGTGCTCCTGGCCGTGAAGCCCCACCAGGTGGAGGCCGTGCTGGACGAGATCCGGGGCGAGCTGGGCAAGGACAAGTGCCTGCTGTCCATCGCCGCCGGGCTGCGCACCGACGTGCTGCGCAGGGCCGCGGGCGAGGAATGCGCCATCGTGCGCATCATGCCCAACACCCCGGCCATGGTCGGGGCGGGCGTCTTCGCCCTCTGCCTGGAGGACACGCGCCTGGACGCCGAGCGCGCCGCCCTGGTCAGGGAGATGTTCGAGGCCCTGGGCCAGGTACACGTGCTGCCCGAACGCCAGTTCGACGCCTTCACGGCCCTGGCCGGTTCCGGCCCGGCCTACGTGTTCTACTTCATGGAGGCGGTCATCGAGGCGGGCGTGACCCTGGGGCTCACGCGCCAGCAGGCCACCAAGATGACCGAGGGCCTGTTCACGGGCTCGTCCAAGCTGGCCGCCGAGAGCGACCTGCACATCTCCGTGTTGCGCGAGATGGTCTGCTCCCCGGCGGGCACCACCATCGAAGCCACCAACGCCTTCGACGAGCACGGCGTGCGCAGCGCCATCGTGGACGGCATGATCCGCTGCGCCCTGCGCAGCGAGGAACTGGGCAGCTAGCAGCCCGGACATACGACGAACAACGCCCCGGCCCGCAAAGCGGACCGGGGCGTTTTCTTTGCTATAGGGGCCGCAGCGGCCGGGCCTACTCCTCGTGCTCCTCGTGCCGGGCCGAGGCGCGCTTGGCCTCGATGACGTTGTCGACGGCCTGAAGGATCTTCAGGGCGTGGTACAGGTGGTCCGTGTCGCGCACTTCCACGGTGAGCAGGACCTCGGAGTTGCCCGCCACGTTGGAGGCGAAGGACCCGGAGTCGATGTTCACGTCCTCCTTGTCCAGGGCCGCGCTGATGCGCGCCAGCATGCCGCGCACGTTCTTGCACACGATGCGGATCTTGGCCTGGAAGGTGGTGTCCGGCTCTTCCTCGCCGGCCCAGGACACGTTGAGCAGGCGCTCGGGCTCCAGGCGCGCCACGTTCACGCAGTCCGTGGTGTGCACGATCATGCCCCGGCCACGGCTGGAATAGCCGATGATGGCGTCGCCGGGCACGGGGTTGCAGCATTTGGCGAAATGCACCAGCACGTCGTCCACGCCCTTGATGCTGACCCGGTCCGAAGGCCTCTTTTCCGAGGCCGGGGCCTTGGGCCGGTCCTTGGGCGGCGGAGGCAGGGGCGGCAGCTCCGAGACGTCGGGCTTGGGCAGGAAACGGTTCAGGACCTGGCGCGCGGTGAGCCGCGAATAGCCCACCGAGGCCAGCAGCTCGTCGGAACCCTTGAAGGAGAAGTCCTGGGCAATGGGCTCCATCTGGCCCGATTTCAAGGCCTTGGCCACGTTGACGCCCATGCGGCGGCCTTCCTTCTCCAGCATCTCCCGGCCCAGGGCGATGGCCCGGGCCCGTTCCTCGGTGCGAATGAAATGATTGATGCGGGTTCTAGCCTTGGCGGTCTTCACGAATTTCAGCCAGTCGCGGCTGGGGTTGCGGCCCCGGTCCGTGATGATCTCCACCATGTCGCCGTTTCGAAGCTTGCGCGACAGGGGCACCAGCTTGCCGTTGACGCGCGCCCCGGCGCAGTGGTCCCCCACCTGGGAGTGGATGAGATAGGCGAAGTCCACGGCCGTGGCGCCGTCGGGCAGTTCCTTGACGTCGCCGTTGGGCGTGAACACGTAGACCTCGTCCTTGAACAGGTCGAAGCGCAGGGACTTCATGAACTCGCGGGGGTCGGACTCCTCCTTCTGCCAGTCCATCATCTCCCGAAGCCACGAGAAGCGCTCCATGTCCCGGGCCACGCTCTTGGAGCCCTTCTCCTTGTAGCTCCAGTGCGCGGCCACGCCGTATTCGGCCAGCTTGTGCATCTCCTCGGTGCGGATCTGGATCTCGATGCGCTCGCCGTCCGGCCCCACCACCGTGGTGTGCAGGGACTGGTACATGTTGGCCTTGGGCATGGAGATGTAGTCCTTGAACCGCCCGGGCACGGGCTTCCAGTCCGCGTGCATCAGGCCGAGCACCGCGTAGCAGTCCTTGATGCCCGGCACCACGATGCGGAAGGCGATGAGGTCGTGGACCTGGTCCAGGGTCAGGCCCTGCTGCTCCATCTTGCGCCAGGTGCTGTAGACGTGCTTCACGCGGCCGGACACGCGGCCCCTGATCTTGTTGTCCGCGAGCTTCTCGCGCACCAGGACCGTGACCTTGTCGATGTAGTCCCTGCCCTGCTGGGCGTAGTGCTCCAGGCCGTGGGCGATCTGCTCGTAGACCTCGGGCTTCAGGTACTTCAGCGACAGGTCTTCCAGCTCGATCTTGATCAGGTGCAGGCCCAGGCGGTTGGCCAGGGGCGCGTAGATGTCCATGGTCTCCTGGGCCACCAGCTTGCGCTTGTGGGGCTTCTGATAGTCCAGGGTGCGCATGTTGTGCAGGCGGTCGCAGAGCTTGACCAACAGGACACGGATGTCCTCGCTCATGGCCATGATCATCTTGCGCAGGTTCTCGGCTTGGGCCGCCTCCCGGGAATCGAAGGAGACCTGCATCTTGCTGATCTTGGTCACGCCGTCCACGATGTCGGCCACGTCCTCGCCGAACTGGCCGTCGATCTCCTCCACCTCGGCCTTGGTGTCCTCCACGGTGTCGTGCAAGAGCCCGGCGGCCACCGTGGCCGCGTCCAGGCGCATCTCGGCCAGCTTGTTGGCCACTTCCAGGGGATGGGACAGATAGGGCTCGCCCGACAAGCGCACCTGCCCGGCGTGGGCCGCCGCGCTGAACACGTAGGCCTTCTGGATCAGCTCGCGGCCCTCGGGCGCGAGATACTCCGTCTTGTCCAGGATTTCATGGATGCGGATCATCTGCGCCCTACCTGGTCATGGCCGGTTTCTTCTGCAGGGCGGCGGGAATCCACCAGTCCTCGAAGTTGTACGAGATGCCGGCGGGCGCGGGCTCGATGCCCTGGATGCGCGCGGAGACCACGTTCAGGGCCATGGGCGAATACAGGAAGCAATAGGGCTGGTCGCGGTGCAGGATCTCCTGGGCGCGGTCGTAGACCTTCTTGCGCTCGGCGCGGTCCACCAGATGGCGCCCCTTGTCCAGGAGCTCGTCCAGCTCGGGGTTCTTGTAGCCGATGAAGTTCAGCCCGCCGGGCACGGCCTTGGAGGAGTGCCAGACGTTGTAGAGATCCGGGTCGATGATGGTGGTCCAGCCCATGACCAGGGCCTCGAAGCGGCCCGTGTCGATGAATTCCTTGAGGAACGCGGCCCACTCAACGGTGCGCACCTTCACGGCGATGCCCACGCGCTTCAGGTTGTCCTGGATGATGGTGGCGATCTTGATGCGCTGGTCGTTGCCCTGGTTGGTCAGGATGGTGAAGGCGAAGGGCCGCCCGTCCTTGTCCAGCACGCCGTCGCCGTCGCTGTCCTTCCACCCGGCCCGGGCCAGCATTTCGCCGGCCTTGGCGGGATCGTAGCCGTAAGGCTTGATGTCCTCGTCGCACCAGTAGGTCCCGGGCTTGTAGGGCCCGATGATGGGCGTTCCCTGGCCCAGGAGCACGCCCTTGATGATGGCCTGCTTGTCGATGGCGTGGGCCAGGGCCCGGCGCACGGCCGGGTCCTCGAACAGCGGGTTCGTCAGATTGTAGCCCAGGTAGGTGTAGGCGAAGGCCTGATAGGTGTACTTGCGGAAATTCTTGTCCCATTCCGGGCCCTTGGTCTGGAACAGGTACTGCTGGGGGGTCACGCCCATGATGTCCAGGTTGCCGGCCTTGAGCTCCATGAACTGGGTGGCCATGTCCGGGATGACGCGGTAGACCACGGTGTCGAAATGGACCCGCCCCCGGAAATAGTCCGGGTTGGCCTTGAGCACCAGGCGGCTGCCCGCGTCCCATTCCTTGAGGATGTAGGGCCCGTTGCTCACGGGCTGGCGGCTGTACTTGGTGTCCAGCAGGTTCTCGCCCTTGAACAGATGCGCGGGCAGCGGCGCCAGGGACCAGGAGGACAGGGCCCGGGCGTAGGGTTTGTCGTAGGCCACCTCGAAGGTGTACTTGCCCGTGACCTTGAATTCCTTGACCAGCCTGTAGGACTCCGCATAGGCCGTGGGCGTCTTGGGATCCACCATCATCTCGTAGGTGAAGCGCACGTCCTCGGCGGTCATCTCCACGCCGTCGGTCCAGCGGATGCCCGGGCGCAGGGCGAACTTGAGCAGCCTGCCGCCGTCCAGGACCTCGAACTTCTCCGCGCCCCAGGGGATGAGCTTGAGGTCCTTGTCATACTGCAGCAGAGGCACGAAAAGCAGCCCGGCGATCTCCGACGAGGCGGAGTCCGAGGCCAGCATGGGAATCAGGTTCGAGGGCTCGCCGATGGTGCCGGAAACATAGGTTCCCCCGTATTCCGGCTGATCGGGGATTTGCGCGTCCGCGGACTTGCCCGGGGCCTGGTTTCCGCCGTCGGGGCCGTCGTCGCAGGCCCCGCAAAAAAGTGCGAGCAAAAGCGTCAGAAAAAGGAAAATAACCTTGCGGCTCATACAAATTCCATTTTGCGTTTGATGTGATCCCGTGCTATAGCCCATCGCCCTGCCTAGACTGGGCTGCACCGTGCCCGGTAAACAAAGCCGGGACCTGCGAGTATGGACCAGAGAGCCGGAAAAGCCAAGAGGCTCTTGCCAACACTCCGGATTTTGCTATCATCTGATATCGGCTGACACGGCTGCCTCACGCGCAGCCTATCCTGTGCTGAGCGTGAACATTAACTGCTACGGAACGAGGCCATAGGCTCATGGACAGCGCCGAAGAGAAGGTCGTAGAAAGCCTTCTTCAGGAATTCATCAACTTCACGGTTCCCGAATACATCGTGGAAGGCGCCAAGGACATCCTCGCCGCGCGGGGGGTCCAGAAGCTCTCGTTGAACAAGCGCGAGGGCTATTGGGACGTGGAGGGCCAGATCCAGGGCGACGATTTCCAGTCGTACAGCCCGGAGCTTGGCCTGAACCTGAACGAAGGAACCATCAATTTCTACTGCAACTGCGAGGACTCCTTTTCCGGGGTCTGCCGCCACGTCGCGGCCACGGCCCTGAAGCTGCATCAGACCCTCTCGGTCAAGGACGAGGCCGCCGCCCCGGTCACCCGCCACGACTGGCGCCAGACGTTCCGTTCCTATTTCTCCACCCCGCCAGAGCCCGAGTCGGGCAAGCATTATCTGATCTTCCGCTTCTACCCGGAGCACGGCAGGCTGCAGGTGGCCTTCTCCCGCGCCCGCCAGAACAAATCCGGCCTGTCCACGGTGCAGACCGAAGTCACCCTGGAACAGATCATCACCAACCCCGACTGGTGCGAAATGTCGCCCATGCTGCCCACCGTGGGCAAGCAGATCAGCCACTACCAGGACTACGCCGGCCACAGGGTGGAAATCCCCACGGGCATGCATTCCTGGTTCTTCCGCACCATCCGCGACGAATACTACCTGTTCTGGCAGGACACGGAACAGCCCGTGCGCATCCAGGACACCACCATGCGCCTGAAGCTCTCGCCCGTGCTCACGGAGGACGGCCTGACCTTCAAGGTGCTCCTGGGCCACGAGGGCAAGGTGCCCTTCCCCATCTCGGGCGACGAGGCCTTCTTCTACGGCCGCACTCCCCTGTGGGTCTGCTGGAAGCAGTCCTTCTATCCGGTGCAGACGGGCCTGGCCCCGAGCCTGATCAAGGAGACCGTGGCCAACCCCACCCTGGTGCCCCAGGACGAGATATCCGAGTTCCTGGACAAGGTCTGGACCAAGCTGCCCGCCAGCGACCTGCACGACGAGGGCGCGTTCCTGGAGGAGATGAAGCACATCTTCGTGCCCGCCGAGTACAGGCCCAAGCTGTACCTGGACGAGGAAGGCAGCCTGCTGACCTTAAGCATCTCCAACGTCTACGAGACCGAGCACGGCGAGGCCGTGCTGCCCGGGCCGGACCCGAACCTGCTCACTGGCAGCTACCAGTACGGCGGCACCTCCTATCTGGTGCGCCGCGACCAGGAGGCCGAGGCCGAACTGACCCAGTCCCTGGTGGACATGAATTTCCAGCCCCGCAACAACGAGGTCTGGTTCCTGGAGCCCGAGGAAGCCATCACCTTCCTGTTGGATCACTACCCCGCCCTGGTGGAGAAATACCGCATCTACGGCGAGAAGAACCTCACGCGCTACAAGGTGCGCCTTTCCTCGCCCACCATCGTGGCCGAGGTGGAGACCGAGGAAGAGGAGAAGTGGTTCAACCTCGACCTGGCCGTGGACTACGACGGCCAGCGGGTGCCCATCGACAAGATCTGGGAGGCCTGGACCAGCGGCAAGCGCTACGTGCAGCTCAAAGACGGCACGTACACCAGCCTGCCCGAATCCTGGCTCAAGAAGCTGGGCCACAAGCTGAAGACCATGGGCCTGGACCCGGCCGAGCCGCCCAAGAGCGAATACAAGCAGTTCGAGGCCCCGGTGCTGGACAAGCTCCTGGAGGACCTGCCCGGCGCCCGCGTGGACTCCTTCTGGGAGAACCTGCGCTCCAAGATCCACGACTTCCGCGAGATCCAGCCCGTGCAGCCGCCCAAGGGCCTGAACGCGAGCCTGCGCGGCTACCAGACCCAGGGGCTGTCCTTCCTGGCCTTCCTGCGCGAATACGGATTCGGCGGCATCCTGGCCGACGAGATGGGCCTGGGCAAGACCATCCAGACCCTGGCCTTCATCCAGCACATGGTGGAAAAGGGCCACAAGGAACCCAACCTCATCGTGGTGCCCACCTCGGTGCTGCCCAACTGGGAGCGCGAGGCCAAGAAATTCGTCCCGGACCTCAAGCGCCTGACCATCTACGGCTCGCGCCGCGACAACCTGTTCTCGCAGGTCGAGGACTCGCAGCTGGTCATGACCACCTACGCGCTTCTGCGACGCGACCTGGAGGAGCTCCAGAAGTTCGAGTTCAACTCCATCATCCTGGACGAGGCCCAGAACATCAAGAACCCCAACACCATCACGGCGCGCAGCGTACGCCAGCTGGGGTCCAAGCTGCGCATCTGCCTCTCGGGCACGCCCATCGAGAACAACCTTTTCGAGCTCTGGAGCCTGTTCGAGTTCCTGATGCCCGGGTTCCTCGGGTCCCAGCACGCCTTCCAGCGCGGCATCATCAAGCCCATCAAGGACGGCGACGAGGAGACCCTGGAGTACCTGCGCTCGCGGGTGCGGCCCTTCATCCTCAGGCGCACCAAGTCCGAGGTGGCCAAGGACCTGCCGCCCAAGATCGAAAACGTGCAGTACTGCGCCCTGGCCGACGAGCAGATGGAGCTCTACTCGGCCCTGGCCAGGAAGCTCAAGGAGCAGGTCCTGGCCGACGTGGACAAGAACGGCATGGCCAAGAGCCAGATGTCCATCCTGGACGCGCTCTTGAAGCTCCGCCAGATCTGCTGCCACCCGCGGCTGCTCAAGCTGGACATCCCGGGCGTGTCCACCAACCTGCCCTCGGGCAAGTTCGACGCCTTCAAGGACATGGTCACGGAGCTCATCGAGGAAGGCCACAAGGTGCTGGTCTTCTCGCAGTTCGTGCAGATGCTGCACATCATCCGCTCCTGGCTGCAGATCAGCGACATCCCCTTCGCCTATCTGGACGGCGCGTCCAAGGACCGCTTCGAGCAGGTGGACCGCTTCAACAACAGCCCGGACATCCCCGTGTTCCTGATCTCGCTCAAGGCGGGCGGCACGGGCCTGAACCTGACCAGCGCGGACTACGTGATCCACTACGACCCGTGGTGGAACCCGGCCGTGGAAAGCCAGGCCACGGACCGCACCCACCGCATCGGCCAGACCAGGCAGGTCTTCGCCTACAAGATGATCTGCCAGAACACCGTGGAGGAGAAGATCCTCCAGCTCCAGGACGCCAAGCGCGACGTGGCCGAGGCCATCATTCCCGGCAAGGAAACGTGGAAGTCGCTGACGCGGGATGATTTGGAGATGTTGTTTGATATCTAGGTGTTGATGAGAAAACAAAGATATGAAACCGCCCCTGGTCGTGTGACCGGGGGCGGTTTTTTTGTGGGCGAGGGGAGGGAGAGAGGGAGGGAAGAGTCGTGGAGCAGAACCAATTGTGCCCTCCCTCCCCTCCCTCCGCGTTCCCTCGCGGGTAGGGCGTTGGTTTGTCGGGAATGTGGGGGGAGGCGGCGCGGCCGCGTCCCATGCGGGTACGGGGGGCTTCGCTTCGGGGGTTTCCACCCAGGTCGCTGCGCCCCCCGTACCCGCATGGGGCGCTGGGAGGTCGCAGTGGTGCGGTCCGCCGTTGGTTCTGCCCCTCGTGTCGCAGCATGGGTGGTGCCGCCCCGTCGCACAAGCCCGGCTCCGCTTCGCTGATTTCCATCACAGCCGCTGCGCCGGGCAGCGCGCCGGGGCTTGGAGAGCAGGTGGGGCAGCATCGTAAATAGTACCACACCATGGGGCCAGGTATGATTTCAGCCCGCGTCTCTATCGTCAGGTAGGATACTTCTTCATTTCCCCTGTCGCGTTCTCGGATCGGGGAGGCTCTGTAGCAATGCTTAGCGCGTGGCGCGGGAGAGGTGCGCGACCGCCTGGATTTGTCCCGCCCCTGCGGCGAAGCCGCGCGGCGGGGGGAATCCTTCGAAGGGAGCGCGCCTCTCACGCGCCACGCGCCCGCAGCGCTACAAACCCTCCCCCAAACCACCTCATCATACCTGTTGCGGAACGCGGCGGGAGGGCGGGTGGGCACGTTTGGTTTTGCGCCACGACTCTCCCCTCCCCCCTCACAATCACCACCCCGCCAGTTGACAAGCCCGCCCCCATTCCACACCCTGTGCCCATGACAGACCATTCCCACGCCCAAGTACCCGACGTCGCGGCCTTCGACCGCGAGCACCTCTGGCATCCCTACACCTCCATGCGCGACCCCCTGCCCACCTTCGAGGTGGTCTCGGCGCGCGGCGTGCGCCTGACTCTGGCCGACGGCCGCGAACTGGTGGACGGCATGGCCTCCTGGTGGTGCGCCATCCACGGCTATTCCCACCCCGCGCTGGTGACGGCGCTTCAGGACCAAGCCGCGACCATGGCCCACGTGATGTTCGGCGGCCTGACCCACGCCCCGGCGGTAGGCCTGGCCAAGCGCCTCGTGGACCTGGCCCCCCCGGGGCTGGACCGGGTGTTCTTCGCGGACTCCGGGTCCGTGGCCGTGGAGGTGGCCATGAAGATGGCCTGCCAGTACTGGCTGTCACGCGGCGTGACGGGCCGCACCCGGCTGCTCACCGTGCGCGGCGGCTACCACGGCGACACCTTCATGGCCATGAGCGTCTGCGACCCGGAAAACGGCATGCACAGCCGCTTCAAGGGCGTGCTGGCCGAGCATCTCTTCGCCCCGCGCCCCGGGCCGGAGTTCGGCCAGCCCTGGGACGAGGGCTGTATCGAGGAATTCAAGAGCCTCATCCAGAAGCATCGGGACGAGATCGCCGCCGTGATCCTGGAGCCCGTGGTCCAGGGGGCCGGGGGCATGCGCTTCTATTCCCCGGATTTCCTGCACCGGGTGCGCGAGCTGTGCGACGAGACCGGCATCCCGCTCATCGCCGACGAGATCGCCACGGGCTTCGGCCGCACGGGCAAAATGTTCGCCTGCGAGTGGGCGGGCGTCGCCCCGGACATCCTCTGCGTGGGCAAGGCGCTCACCGGCGGGACCATGACCCTCTCGGCGGTGCTGGCCAACCGCCGCGTGTCCGACGGGATTTCCGACGGCAGCATGGGCGTGCTCATGCACGGGCCGACCTTCATGGCCAATCCCCTGGCCTGCGCCGTGGCCTGCGCCAGCCTGGACCTGCTCACGGCCTCGCCCTGGCGGGCGCGCGTGGCCGCCCTCGAGGAGCAGATGACGCGCGAGCTCGCGCCCTGCGCGGACCTGCCCACCGTGGCCCAGGCGCGCTGCCTGGGGGCCATCGGCGTCATCGAGACGGTGCGCCCCGTGGACATGGCCGCCATGCAGGCCTTTTTCGTGCAGCGGGGCGTGTGGGTGCGGCCCTTCGGGCGGCTGGTCTACGTGATGCCGCCCTACGTCATGGAATCCCGGGATCTTTCGCTATTGACCAGCGCCATGGCCGAGGCCGTGGCCCGCGAGGAGTTTTTCGCATGAGCGCGCTGCCTTCCCGCGTCTTCGTCACGGGCACGGACACCGACATCGGCAAGACCGTGATCTGCGCCCTGCTCATGGCCGGGCGCGGCGGCTATTATTGGAAGCCCATCCAGAGCGGCACCAGGGAGGGCACGGACACGCGCGGCGTGTGCCGCATGAGCGGCCTGCCCGGGGAGCGCTGTCTGCCCGAGGCCTACAGCCTGCGCGAGCCCCTGTCGCCCCACGAGGCCGCCGAGAGGGATGGGGTGTGCATCGACATCTCGCATCTCTGCGTGCCCGAGCTGCCCCAGGGCGCTCCCCTGGTGGTGGAGGGCGCGGGCGGGATCATGGTGCCCCTGGGCGGTGGGCGATTCATGCTGGACCTGATGCGCGCCCTGGGCCTGCCCGTGCTCCTGGTGGCGCGCAGCGACCTGGGCACCATCAACCACACCCTGCTCAGCCTCGCGGCCCTGCGCGGCGCGGGCCTGGACGTGGCCGGGGTGGTCATGAACGGCCCGGCCAACCCGGGCAACCGCGCCGCCATAGAGGAATACGGGGGCGTATGCGTCCTGGCCGAGGTGGGGGAACTGCCGGATCTGGAGCCGGAGACGCTGCGGCGGGCGTATGGGAAATTGTTCGGGGAATAGGACCGTTCCGCTTTGAACCGGCGGCGGACTTGGCCGCCGCGCCGTCAATCCAGCGACTCCTTCCGCCCCTTGTCCATCGACCTCGACAAAGATACAACAGCCCGCGCCATCCGAACCACCCATCCCGGCGAGACAACCCATGAGGCCAGAATGAAAAGCGATTCCTTGCGCTACAGTGTCGATGAAAACCCGTCCCCGGCATTGTGCGCGGCCCTGGCCCTCATCCACGTGGTGGTCATTTTCGATGGCATCCTGTTCATCCCCAACGTCATCGCCAAGACCGTGCACGTGCCCGCGGACACCATGCAATTCGTAAGCTTCGGCATGGTGCTGGTGGCCGCGGTCTTCACCTATCTGCAAAGCAGGCGCGCCTGGGGCATCGGCGCGGGGTTCATCCTCTTCACCGGGTCCTACAGCGCGTTCATGATCTGCTCCCTGGACGCGGTGCGCATGGGCGGCTTCGCCACCCTGGCCGCCATGACGCTGCTCACCGTGCCCCTGGTCTTTCTCTACACCTACTTCATCCGCTTCTTCCGGCACATCATCACCCCCGACGTGGGCGGAGTGGTGATCCTGCTCATCGCCGTGTCCATGGTGCCCATCGCCCTGGACCTCTGGAGCGGCGGCGGGAACGGCACCCCCGGGGAAGCCAGGACACTGTTCGCCGTCGGCCTGGCCACGGCCCTGCCCATGACCCTGTGCATGCTCTTCGGCAACTCGCTCCTCAAGATGTGGGGGCCGCTCCTGGCCATGGCCTGCGGATACGTCACGGCCGCCGCCGCGGGGCAGCTGCACTTCGAGCATTGCGCCGTGACCCCCTGGTTCGGCCTGCCGCCCCTGTCCTGGCCCGGCCTGGAGGTGCATCTGTCCGGCATGCACGTGCCCCTGCTCATGGCCTTCGCCATCGCCATGATCATCAGCGTCATCGAGAACACGGGCAACCTGATGCTCGTGCAGCGGATCTCCCAGCGCGATTTCCGGCGCGTGTCCTACGACGTGATCCAGCGGGGGCTGTACTGCGACGGGCTGAGCAAGGTCGCGGCGGGGCTCCTGGGCACCAGCGTGCCCTCGGTGTACTGCGACAACCTGCCCCTGGTGGAGATGACGGGCGTGGCCTCGCGCCGGGTAGGCGCCATGGGCGCGGCCCTGCTCCTGGTCCTGGCCTTCGTGCCCAAGGCCGGGGCCTTCATCCTGGACATGCCCGGCCCGGTCATGGGCGGAATCCTGGTGGTCATGGTGGCGCTGCTCTTCCACGCGGGCATCGGCCTGGTGACCATGAACCGCCTGAGCAACCAGCACGGCATCATCTGCGGCCTGGCCATGGCCGCCGGGCTGGTGGCCCAGAGCGGAACCTCTTTCCCAGGCCTGGTGCCGGACGCCCTGAGTCCGCTCTTGGGGAACAGCGTGGCCGTGGGCGGCTTCACGGCCTTCGGCCTGAGCGCCATGGCCTGGCTGCTGCCCAGGCGTTCCGTGGGCGGCACCTTCCCGGCCCGCCTGGCGGCCCTGCCCGAGATGAAGCGGATGCTGGAGGCCGGGCGCACCAGGCTCGGCCTGTCCCAGCGGTCCTTCAACGTCCTGTCCCTGTGCTGCGAGGAGCTTTTCTGCCACATGGCCGAGGAGCACGAAGGCAAGGAGGACAGCTTTCTCACCCTGCGCACCTCGCGCGACGAGGACGGCTATTTCACGGAGGTGGTCTGCGGCCACCAGATGGACGACATCAACAACTTCGCCCTGCCCGAGGGCCTGTTCAACGCAAAGCCCGAGGATCTGCGGCAACTGGGCATGGTGCTGTTCGCGGGGTACGCGCGCGATGTGAAGCACGTCGAGATTTCGGGGTATTCGTTTATTTCGTTTTATACTTCGTAGGGTTGGGAAGAATATGATTTGAGGAAAGCGCCCCCGGCTCGCAGCCGGGGGCGCTTTCTTTTGGAATGGGGATGGGTGATGGAGGAAAGGATGTGGATTGGTGGGAACAGCTGGTTCAAAGCTGGTGCTTTTGAACCAGCTGCCAAAGGGACCGGGGGGCGAGCCCCCCAGGCCCCTTGTATGTTGTCCCTGACCAAACGATAACGGTGAAATGGCAGAGGAGGCCGGGGGGAAGGAG